>NZ_JBHVET010000006.1:0-41463 GCF_042802135.1 Kitasatospora sp. NPDC057512 | reverse complement strand
CGTCGGTACGGTCCCGGCCGCCGCGCCGGCTCGACTGCGGGTGCTACACCCGCGCGTCCGTGGCCAGGGCCTGCGCCAGCGGAAGGTTGGGCTGCGGGTGGGTCAGCAGGTGCACGCCCGCCGCCAGCGCGCCGCCGACCAGCGGGGCGAGCAGGAACAGCCACAGCTGCGACAGCGCGTCGCCGCCCGCGAACAGCGCCGGGCCGAGGCTGCGCGCCGGGTTGACCGAGGTGCCGGTGAGCGGGATGCCGACCAGGTGGACGACCACCAGCGCGAGGCCGATCGGCAGCCCGTCGAAACCGACCGCCGCCAGCCGGTGGGTGACCGCCAGGACGACGTACACCAGCAGGAAGGTGAGGACGACCTCGGTCAGGAACGCGCCGCCGGCGTTGATGTGCATCTGGGAGCGCTCGCCCCAGCCGTTGGTGCCGAGCTTGCCGTGGGTCTCCAGCCCCGGTATCTGCTTCGCCAGCAGCAGGACGAGCCCCGCACCCGCGATGCCGCCGAGCAGCTGCGCCACCCAGTACGACACCGCCGTGCGCCCGTCGATCCGGCGGGCCAGCAGGAAGCCGAGCGTCACCGCCGGGTTGACGTGGCAGCCGGAGATCGGGCCGAGCGCGTACGCGAGCGCGAGCAGCACGAAGCCGAACGCGAACGCGATGCCCACCGGACCGATCGCCACCCCCGCGAGCACCGCCGCACCCACCGCCAGCAGCACCAGCAGCAGGGTCCCGAGGAACTCGCCGATCACCGCCCGCCTGTCCGTTCCACCCATGCGCCTGGTCCTCCTGACCGTCAGGGCAGGCGGTCCGGTGCCGCCCACGCCCGGCCAACCCTGGTCGACCGTTCGAGGGACCGCATGTCGGCCGGACGGCGTAGGCCGTGTTTACGGCGCGTCCGCCTGCCGAATTACTCCGAACGGATGAAACCGTACGGAAATGGCGCAGCCAATGCAAAACGGAAGCAAAACGGGCAGACAGGGACAGGGCGGGCGCCGTGTTCCTGTCAGACCGTCAGCACGATCTTGCCGCGCAGGTGCCCGCCCTCGCTGACCCGCTGCGCCTCGGCCGCCTCCGCCAGCGGGAACACCCGGTGCAGCGGCAGCCGCAGGGTGCCCGCCTCGTGCAGGGCCAGCGCGGCCGCGAAGGCGCTCGTGTAGTGGGGCTCGACGCCCTCGGCACCGCCGGTGAAGCGGACACCGTGCTCCTGCGCGCCCTGGATGTCGGCGATCGTCAGCACCCGGTCCGCGCCGCCCGCCAGCTCGATCGACAGCGGCAGCACCCCGCGCCCGGCCGCGTCCAGCACCCGGTCCACCCCGCCCGGGGCGGCGGCCCGCACCCGCTCGGCCAGGCCCTCGCCGTACGTCACCGGGATCGCGCCGAGCCCGCGCAGGTGGTCGTGGTTCGACTCGCTCGCGGTGCCGACCACGGTGATCCCGCGCGCCCGGGCGAACTGGAGCAGCACGGTGCCCACCCCGCCGGCCGCGCCGTGCACCAGCAGGGTCTCGCCGGGCCGCACGCCCAGGACGGCGAGGGCGCGCTCGGACGTCTCTGCCGCCGTCGGGATCGCGGCGGCCTCCGCCCAGCCCAGGGTGGCGGGCTTGTGGGCCAGCATCGCCGCGTCCACCAGCGCCCGCTCCGCGTAGCCGCCGCCCATCAGGGCGCCGAACACCGCGTCGCCGGGGGCGAAGCCGCGCACCTCGGCGCCGACGGCCTCCACCACTCCGGACACCTCGAAGCCCGGCACATAGGGGAAGGAGACCGGGAAGAACCCGGCCAGCTCGCCGGTGCGCAGCTTGTGGTCCAGCGGGTTGACGCCCACCGCGCGGACCGCGACCCGCACCTGGCCGGGGCCCGGGGCGGGCAGTTCGATGTCGATCGGGCGCAGCACGTCCGCGCCGCCGAACTCGGGGAAGGCGATCGCCTTGGTCATGGGAAGGTCCTTCGGTTCCAGGGGAGTTGTTGCCTCCGACGTCTTCCATCCTGCGACCGGGGCAACGGCGGCCCAGCCGGTCCTTCGGACGGTTCGACCTGTCCGAACGGCCAGGCGGCCACGGCGGCGCCCGAACTAGGCTGGACCGCATGGACACCACTGAGCCGCCCGGAACCGCCACGGGCACGGGCGGGACGGGCACGCGCGCGGACGGGACGGGCATCGGCGATCCGCGCACGGACGGAACGCGTACCGGCGATCCGCGCACGGACGGGACGCACACGGACGAGACCTGGCGCGATCGCTGGGGCCGACCCGAGGACGCGCTCGCACGGGCCGTCGAGGTGCTGCGCGCTCCCCGGCCGGACGTCCTGCTGCGCCTGTCCGACGTGCTCGGCACCCTCGTCCCGCACACCGCGCTCGCGCAGCTCAGCGGCGTCTGCACGTTCAGCCCCTCCCACAGCTACGGTCCGCCCGAACTCACCGCCGCCATCAGCGCGCTGGACCTGTCCCGACTGGCCGAACACGCGGCCGGGACCACCTCCTCCGGCCGACCGTGGCAGGGCGAGGCCGAACTCGCCGGACGGTCCCGGCCGGTGGTCGTCGTCGCGACCACGCCGGGCAACGACAGCGGCGCCGTCCTGGTCCTCGTCCGGGCGGGCACCGAGCCGGTCGCCCCCGGGGCACTCGCCGTCCTGCAGCAGCTGTGGGACCTGGTGATCGCCCACTCCGACCACCGCGCCACCGACGCCGCCCCCACCCAGACCGCCGCCTCCCGCGCCTCCGCCAACGCCCGCGCCCGCGCCATCGCCGAGTTCACCGGCACCCACAGCGCCGCGCTCACCGCGATCCTGGCCCCGCTACGCTCGGCCGGCCTGGACGACGCCACCGCCCGCCGCGACGCCACCGAACTGGCCGTCACCGCCCTGCTCGACCTGCGCCAGGGCGCCGAACTCGACCGCGCCCTCAGCGAGGAACCCGCCGACGCCGCCTTCGCCCGACTCGTGCGCGAACTGCGCCCGCTGCTGCGGCACACCCGGGTCCACCTCGACGTCGCACCCCCGCCGGCAGCCGACCGGTCCGTCCCGGCGGACGCCGCCCACACCGCCCGCGACGCCGTCCGGGTGGCCGTCCTGCTGATGCTGGAACAGGAGAAGCCGACCCGGCTGCACGTCAGCTGGCAGCTCACCGCCGACGGCCAACTGCGCGCCGTCGTGCGCGGCGACGGCCTCGGCCTGCTCACCGCCGACGCCCTCACCGTCCACCGCACCGCCGACCGCATCACCGCCCTCGGCGGACGCCACGGCGTCGAAGCCGTCCCCGGCTGGGGCACCACCGTGACCGTCGACCTCCCGCTCGCCCTGCCCGAACCCGCCCTCGCCACCGACCCCCTCGACGGCCTCCAACCGCGCGAACTGGAGGTCCTCGACCAGCTCGCACGGGGCCGCCGCAACCGGGACATCGCGGCGGCGCTCCACATCAGCGAGTCGACGGTGAAGTTCCACGTCGCCAACATCCTCGCCAAACTCGACGTCTCCTCGCGCGGCGAAGCCGCCGCCCTGGCCCACCGCGCCGGACTGCCACGCGGCCCGGTCGGACTGCACGCGGCATCCTGAACACCCCTCCCCCACCTGAGGAATGGCCGACATGACCGACCCCACCACCCCGGGCCCGACCACCCCCGGGCTCCTGCGCCTGCCCTCCGGCCGCCTCCTGCGCGGCCGCGGCCTCAGCAAGCCCCTGCCGCCCGGCCCCCAACCCGACTTCGGCCTCTACCTGTTGGGCCGCCCGCCGCACGTCGACTGGCCGAGCCGCTGGGTGCGCTGGCCCGACTTCCGCCTCCCCACCGACCGCACCGACGCCGCCGACGCCTTCCGCGAGGCCTGGGAACGCTCCGCCACCCAACGCGTCGAACTCGCCTGCGCCGGCGGGCGCGGGCGTACGGGCACGGCGCTCGCCTGCATCGCCGTCCTGGACGGTGTCCCGGCCGCCGAGGCGGTGGCGTACGTGCGAGAGCACTACAGCCGGCACGCCGTCGAAACGCCGTGGCAGCGCAAGTTCGTGGAGCGGCTGGCCTAGGCCGGGCGGGGAGCGATCCAAAGGTTCCGATCGCCAATCACGTCACGGACGGAACGGTCAACGGCGATGTGTACCGGGCTGGAACGATCAATCTGAGCAAGACCTCAGCACCCGAGGTCACCGCCGAGTCGATGGCTGCCGCCCGGGACGGGCTCGGGGCCGTCGCGCACCTCACTGCCGGTGTCTGAAGCCCTCAGAGGTCCCAGGTGCGGGCCGCCGCCCAGGTCTCCAGGGGCTGCCAGTCGATGGTGGGGTGCTCGGCGTGTAGGGCGGCGGTGTCGATGGCGAGGCCGGGGTCCTGGAAGTAGCGGAACATCGTGGCGAGGTCCTCGGAGTAGCCCGCCGCGACCTTCAGTGGCACCTCTTCGAAGCGGATGGCCCGGCCGCCGGCGGCGCCGATGGCGGCGGCGATCTGCTCGCCGGTCCGCCACTGCGAGGCGATGTCGATGCGGCGGGCCGCGTAGGCGTCAGGCCTGGCCAGGACGTGGGCGGCGAAGGCGCCGATGGTGTCGGCGGCGATCACGGGGAGCGGGACGCCGGGGGGCATGGGGAGGTGGAGGACGCCGTCGCGGAGGGACCGGAGGGTCCAGTCGTTGGCGTAGTTCTCCAGGAAGGCGGCCGGGCCGAGGACGGTCCAGGGCAGGCCGAGGCCGGCCAGGTGCTGTTCGATGCGGTGCTTGCTGTCGAAGTGCGGGATGCCGGTAGAGCGGTCGGCGTTGGCGGCCGAGCTGAAGACGACGTGCCGGACGCTACCGACCGCCCGGGCGGCGTCCAGCAGGGCGGTGGCCTGGCGGATTTCGGTGTCGAGGTCGATGCCGAACGGGGTGGACATCGCGAACAGTGCGCCGGTGCCGTCGAGGGCGGTGGCGAGTGAGGCCGGGTCGTCGAAGTCGGCGCGGGCGAGTTCGGCGCCGAGTGCGGCGAGGTGGGTGGCGGCGGGCGAGCCGGGGTTCCGCGTGAGGGCGCGGACGGGGCGGCCGGCGCGGAGGAGGGCGCGGGCGGTGGCGCCGCCCTGGGCTCCGGTGGCTCCCGTGACCGCGACGGGGAGGGGGAGGAGGCGGGGGCGGGAGGCTGCGGACTCAGTTATCTGCGTCATGCAGACAACATAGAGAAAGATCTCTGCGTGGCACAAACAATTATCGGGCAGCCGGTTACCCTTCCCCCATGACGACGACCCGCGACGAACTGATGGCCCGGCTGTGGCCGGTCTCGCGCCGCTACCTGGCCTCGTACGTGCTGTTCAACCAGGCCGTCGCCGACCACCTGGGGATGCACCCGACCGACGTCCAGTGCCTCAACCTGCTCACCCTGGAGGACGGGCCGGTCACCACCGGCCGGATCGCCGAACTCACCGGGCTGACCAGCGGCTCGGCCACCCGGCTGGTCGACCGGCTGGAGAAGGCCGGACTGGTCGCCCGGCAGCGGGACCAAGCCGACCGCCGCCGGGTGCTGGTCGCGGTCCTCCCCGAGGCGCTGGAGCGCTTCGGGGAGGTGTGGCGCGAGCTGTCCACCGACTGGGCGGCCGTCTTCGCCGAGGACAGCGAAGCCGAACTCGCCTTCCTCCTACGGCACATGAACCGCACCGTCGAGCTCAGTCACCGCCAGGTCGCCCGCCTGACGGCCATGGAACCGGGCGGGCCGGGCGGGCCGGGCAGGACGGACGCATCGGGCGGGCCGGTCGGGACGGACGCGTCGGACGGGCCGGGCCGCTCCTGAGTCCCCGCCCGGTCAGGCCGACGGCGGCGCCGGCAGGGTGCCCAGCGCGACGACGCCGCCCGGGCCGCCCTGGTAGACGGTCCCGCCGACGGCGGCCAGGGAGATCCGGCCGGCCTCCTGCGAATCGTCCTGCCAGCGCATCCCGCCGCCCGCCGAGGGGTCGAACGCCCAGAGCCGGCCGTCTCCCGACGAGGCGTAGACGAGGTTGTCGGTGGCGACCACGGCGGGGGTCCCGCCCTTCCGGCTGCCGAAGGTGTTGGCCTTCCAGACCCAGTCGCCGGTCCTCGTGTCCAACCCGAACAGACGGTCCCCGCCGGCCAGGTAGACGGTCCGGCCGGCGGCCGACAGGGGACAGCTCAACTCCCCGTGCTGGATGGACGCCCAGAGCTGCGCGCCGGTCGCCGGGTCCAGCGCGGCGACGATCGTGGAGGCCATCGTCTCCGGGGGCGAGGAGACCAGCAGGCCGTCCTGGTGGACGGTCAGCGGGCCGCTGACGACGAGGTCGCGTTCCCAGAGGCGCTCGCCGGTACGGGCGTCCAGTGCGAGGAGCCCCCTCGGCCTCCCCGCCGCGTACACGGTGCCGCCGTCGAGGGCCAGGGCGGCGAAGGCCCCCGCCGGGCCGGTCCAGCGCGGCTCGCCGGTGGCCAGGTCGTAGCAGCGGACCGAGCTTCCGTACACCGCGAACACGCTGCCGCCGCCGATGGCGGGGCCTTGCCGCCACCCGCCCTCGGACCGGTCGGGCAGGGTGGCCTCCCAGCGCTGCTCCCCCGACGCCGCGTCCAGGACCCGCAGACCGGTGTCGGTGGCCACGCCCACCACCCCGTCCCCGGCGGCCAGTGGCCAGCCGCCCACCGCGTCGGCGGCGTCGGGCGTGCCGACCGTACGGGTCCAGCGGACCTCGCCGGTGCGCGGGTCGAGGGCGCGCACGGCGCCGTCGAACCCGGAGGCGTAGAGGCCCTGCTGCCGGTCTGCGGAGAGCACGAGCCGCCCGCTCGCGGCGGTCGTCCGCCAGAGTCGTGGGCCGTGGGAGTTCTTTCGGCGGGCCCACTCGTTGACGCCGGCGGCCGCCGCGAGGGCACCCAGGGCGGCGGCGCCCGTCAGCAGCCTCCGGCGGTTGATCAGGCGCCGGGCCGGTGGCGTCGGCGCGTCGCCCGGCACCACCTCCGACCGGGGTTCCGACACCTCGCCCGGCCCCACGTCCGGCACTGCATCGCGCGCCTCGTCCGGCACCGTCACGCGCGCCTCGTCCGGCATGACGTCCCGTCTCGCATCCTCGTTCACGCCAGACAGGACCGCGCACCCCGCCCCGGGGTTGTACCGGATCCGGAAGAAGATCACGACCGGCGGAACCGGCCGACGGCCCTACGTCTTCCGCAGCTCCGGCGCCGGAACCCCGATCAGCAGCCGCCGGACCGCGTCCCAGGCCGCGCGCAGGGCGGCGGCGCAGGCCCGGGTGTCGGAGCCGAGCAGCCGCAGCCAGGCGCCGCTGTCCTGCGGCAGCACGCTGACCCCGTACAGCAGTTCGCCGTACTCCTGGCCGCAGCCGGCCACCGCCTCGTGCAGGACGTCCGCGATCCGGGCCGCCGGGGCGAGCGGGCTGAGGACGTACAGGCTGGACATCACGTCGTGCCCGGCCAGCACCGCCGGCCCGGTGACCCCGGCACCCCTACCGCCCCCTCCACCCGGCGAGGGTTCCAGCCGCACGGTGTCCAGTGCCACCAATTCACCACCCGGGCGCCGCACTTCGAGGTCCGAGGCGAACGCCCGGTAGGCGTTGCGCTCGCCCCGGGCGAGGCGGCCGGCCAGGACGGTCTCGCCGGCCAGCACGGTCGCGTCCGGGTCGACGGTGAGGACGGTCCGCTGGTAGAGGCGCGAGTCGACGAAGGGGATCACCGGCTCGGGCAGGTACTCGACGTAGGCGCGCGGGCCGGCCGCCAGGTTGACCAGTTGCGTCGCGTAGTCGTGCTCCATCCGGTAGACCTTGGTGGCGGCCTGGGTGGTCAGGTGGACCGCCGTGTCGGCGCCGCAGTGCAGGTCGGTGCGGAGCCGGTCGGCCTGGAGGATGCCGCCGCCGGTGGACATCAGGAAGGTGACGGCGAGGTCGGGGCGGGCCGGGTCGAAGTAGAGCGGGCGCATGATCTGCAGCGGCGACTTCTGGTAGTGGCCGGTGAGTTCGGTGCGCCCGCCGACCCGCTCGAAGGCCAGCTCCAGCAGCCCCACCTTGCCGGGACGCCCGACCGCGAGGGTGTCGGGCGTCCCGGCGTGGCGGCGGACCTCGTACGGGACGCGGGCCGGCTCGTAGTGCCGGGGGTCGAGCCGGGGCACCGCCGCAGCCGGGGAGGCTGTCACGCCGGGACCTTGCGGAAGGTCTCCAGGAAGGTCGCGATCTCCTCCAGCCCCTCCCCCGTCAGGCAGTTGGTGAGCACCACCGGTCCGCCCTCGCGCACCCGGTGGGCGTCGGACTCCATCACCCCGAGGTCGGCGCGGACGTACTGGGCGATGTCGATCTTGTTGATGACCAGCAGGTCCGACTCGGTGATGCCCGGGCCGCGCTTGCGGGGCATCTTCTCGCCCTCGGCGGTGTCGAGGACGAAGAGGAAGAGGTCCACCAGCACCGGGCTGAAGGTCAGCGTGAGGTTGTCGCCGCCGGACTCGTACAGCAGGGTGTCGACGTCCGGGAAGCGCTCCAGCATCTCGGCGCCGGCCGCGAGGTTCATCGTCGGGTCGTCCCGTACGGCGGTGTGCGGGCAGGCGCCGGTCTCCACGCCGACGACCCGCTCGGGGTCCAGCATCCCGGCCAGGGTGCGCCGCACGTGCTGGGCGTCCTCCTGGGTGTAGATGTCGTTGGTGATGACCGCCGGGCGGTGGCCCCGGGCGATCAGCACCGGGACGAGCGCCTCGATCAGTGCCGTCTTGCCGGAGCCCACCGGCCCGCCGATGCCCACACGGAGCACGTTCTCGGTCAACTCTCCTCCTTCTGTCGGTCGTTCTTCTGTGGCGTGGCGCAGGTACGAGCCGGGCGGTCAGCTCATGAACAGCCGGGCCTCCGCCCGCTCGTGCCGTCCGGACATCGCGTCCGCGACCGGCACACAGCCGCCGAGGTCCGCCAAGTCCCGTTCCAGGGCGGCGGATACGACCTCCCGGATCACCGGGGAGGCCGACCGCAGCACCACCTGCGCCTTGCGGTGGTCGGTCAGCCGGAGCCTCAGCGCCGCGCCGACGAAGCTGGTGCAGAACGCGAACAGGTCGCTGGTGACGGCCTGTTGGACCGGGACGCCGGCCGAGGCGTACGCCACCCCGGCCGCCACCGCCTGGCAGCCGGGGGCCCGCTTCTCCGCGACCAGCGCGGCGTACCGCTCCAGCGCCTCGCCGCCCACCGACTCCCGGGCGATGTCCAGGAGTTGGCGACCGGTCCGGGTGGCGGCCAGGCGCAGCTCGCGGTTCAGCCTGGTGGCGTGCAGCCGCTGGTCGGTCTCGGCGAGCAGCTCCCAGTCGCCCGCCCTGGCCGCCCGGTGGGCCAGGACCAGGGCCGTGGCGTCGGACGGCCCGACGCCGTGCCGCAGCAGGTCGGCGAGCAACCCGGGCAGGGTGTCCGGGGTGACGGCCTTGGCCTGGGCGTATCCCTCCAACCCGTGCGAGAGGGTGTAGAAGCCGCTGGGGAAGGCCGAGTCGGTCAGCTGGAGGCAGACCAGCAGGGCGTCCAGGCCATCCGGACCGTCCCGCACGTCCGGCACATCACCCGGACCGCCCAGCACATCCGGGCCGTCCGGACCGCCCGGCCGCGTCTCGGCGACGGGGCTCACGCGAGGTAGAACAGGTGGTTGAGCGGCAGCTCTCGGGCCGGTTCGATGGTGGCCGGCTCGCCGTCCAGGGTGACCTTGTACGTCTCCGGGTCGACCGCGATCTTCGGCAGCGCGTCGTTGCGCACCATGTGCTGCTTGCCGACCGTACGGCAGCGCCGCACCGGCAGCACCCGGCTCTCCAGCCCGAGTTGAGCCGGAACCCCGAGGTCGACGGCGGCCTGCGACATGAAGGACACCCGGGTGGCCTGCTTCGCCCGCCCGTACTGGCCGAACATCGGGCGGTAGTAGACCGGCTGGGGGGTGGGCAGCGAGGCGTTCGGGTCGCCCATCAGCGCCCAGTTGATCACGCCGCCCTTGATGACCATCTTCGGCTTGGCGGCGAAGGAGTTGATCGGCCAGAGCACGATGTCGGCGAGCTTGCCGGGCTCCAGCGAGCCGATGTGGTCGGCGGTGCCGGAGGCGACGGCGGGGTTGATGGTGAGCTTGGCGAGGTAGCGCAGGACGCGGGCGTTGTCGTTGCGCTCGCTGTCGCCGGCCAGCTTGCCGCGCTGCTCCTTGCAGTGGTGGGCGGTCTGGAAGGCGCGGGTGAAGGACTCGCCGATCCGGCCCATCGCCTGCGAGTCGGAGGAGAAGATCGAGATGACGCCCTCGTCGTGCAGCACGGTCTCGGCGGCGATGGTCTCCGCGCGGACCCGGGAGTCGGCGAAGGAGACGTCCTCGGGGATGTGGTGGCTGAGGTGGTGGCAGACCATCACCATGTCCAGCAGCTCGTCCACCGAGTTGACGGTGTAGGGCAGCGTCGGGTTGGTGGAGGACGGCAGCACGTTGGGCTCGCCGGCGATCCGCATGATGTCGGGGGCGTGGCCGCCGCCCGCGCCCTCGGTGTGGAAGGTGTGGATGGTGCGGCCGTCGATCGCGGACAGGGTGTCCTCGAAGTAGCCGGACTCGTTGAGGGTGTCGGTGTGGATGGCCACCTGCACGTCGTACTCGTCGGCGACGCTCAGCGCGCTGTCGATCGCGGCCGGGGTGCTGCCCCAGTCCTCGTGCACCTTGAGGCCGCACACGCCCGCCTCGACCTGCTCGCGCAGGGCGCCGGGCAGCGAGCCGTTGCCCTTGCCCAGCAGGCCGACGTTGACGGGCAGGTCCTCGACGGCCTGGTACATCCGGTGGATGTTCCACGGGCCGGGGGTGCAGGTGGTGCCGTTGGTGCCGTCGGACGGGCCGGTGCCGCCGCCGATCAGGGTGGTGATGCCGTTGCTCAGCGCCTCCCGCACCTGCTGCGGGGCGATGAAGTGGATGTGGGTGTCGATGCCGCCGGCGGTGGCGATCAGGTGCTCGCCGGAGATCACCTCGGTGCCGGGGCCGATCACCAGCCGCGGGTGCACGCCGCTCTGGGTGTGCGGGTTGCCCGCCTTGCCGACCGCGACGATCAGGCCGTCCTTGACGCCGATGTCGCCCTTGACCACGCCGAGCACCGCGTCCATGACGACCACGTTGGTGATGACCAGGTCGAGCGCGCCCTGGAGGGAGGTCGCGGCCGGGTCCTGGGCCATCCCGTCGCGGATGCCCTTGCCGCCGCCGTAGACGGCCTCGTCGCCGTAGTGGCCCTGGTTGAAGTCCTGCTCGACCTCGACCAGGAGGTTGGTGTCGGCGAGGTGGAAGCGGTCGCCGACGGTGGGGCCGAAGAGGTCGGTGTACTGCCTGCGGGAGAGGATGGCCATCAGCGGTCGCCTTCCTGGCGGGTCTCCGTGTGGAAGTCCCGGGGCCGGTCTTCCTTGTGGTCGAGGTTGGTGCCCTTGAAGCCGAGGGCGATGGCCCGGTCGACGGCGCGGGCACGGGTGGCGGGGGCGGTGATGCCGCCGTCCACGAGGTTGGCGAAGCCGACCAGGCGGCGGTGGCCGCCGAACTCGGCGAGCGTGACGTCCTTGGTGTCTCCCGGCTCGAAGCGGACGGCGGTGCCGGCCGGGATGTCCAGGTGCTTGCCGAAGGCGGCGTTGCGGTCGAAGTCGAGGGCGCGGTTGGCCTCGAAGAAGTGGTAGTGGGATCCGACCTGGATCGCCCGGTCACCGGTGTTGCTGACCGTGACGGTGGCCTTGGCGCGGCCGGCGTTGATCTCCACCGGGTCGTCGCCGTACAGGTACGCGGCGCCACCAGACATGGCTGGCCTTCCTCTCTGCCGGGTCAGTGGGGGGTGTGTGCGGGTTCGTGGGTATGACTGGGATGGTGCGGGTGGGGCCCGTGGCTGTGGTGGGGCCCGCCCGGCCCGTGGCTGTGCTGCTGCTCGCCCGGCCCGTGGCTGTGACCGTGGCTCTGCTCGCCCGGCCCGTGGCTGTGCGCGTATCCGTGCCCGTGCTCGGCGTCGAGGCCGGCCAGGATGCCGTCCTCCCCGTGCCCGAGCAGGTGCAGCGCCGCCGCCGTCCGGGCCGCGACCACCCCGGCGACGGCGGATGGCCGCAGCAGCGGGCCGCCGTCCCGTACCCCGGGCAGCGCGGTGCGCAGGGCCGGCCCGAAGGAGGCCGGAACGGCCGTCACCTCGCGGGCGCCGAGCAGCCGGCAGCGTTCGGCGCCCTCGGCCGGGTCCGGGTCGCCGCCGTCGAAGGCGACCTCGACCCACCGGTGCCGCCCGTACTGCCGGGCGAGGCGGGCGATCCGGAACAGTTCGGCGTCCTCGAAGGGGCCGGCCGCCGGGGCGGTGACCAGCACCGCGCCGTCGGGGGCGGTGCCGGCGGCGGCGCGCAGCCAGCCGATCAGGTGGTCGGCGGCGCCGAAGGGGGCGGCCAGGGCGAGCCGTCCGCGGCCCTCCGCGGCGGCCAGCCAGCGCAGCGCCCGGGCGGTGTCGGCGACGAGCTTGGGGTCGCGGCCGAGCGTCATCGGTACGACGCACACCGGTCCGTCGCCCGCCGCGGCGAGCGCGGACCGGACGGCCTCGGTGAGCGGACGGCCCGCGGGGGCGGCGGCGTGCACGGTGGCCTCGCGGGCCGCCAGCGCCGCGAGGTCCCGGCCGCCGTCGCTCTCGTGGCCGCCGGCCAGCACCACGGTGGCGGCGGCATGGGACCGGGTCATCACTCAGGCACCCACCGGGTCGTGGCAGGAGACCAGCTTGGTCCCGTCCACGAACGCCGCCTCGACCTGGAGCAGCGGGAGCATCTCGCGCACGCCCGGCATGACGTCCTCGCCGCTGACGACCTGTTTGCCGATCTCCATGCACTCGGCGACGGTGCGGCCGTCCCGGGCGCCCTCCATGATCGCCTCGCTGATCAGCGCGCAGGCCTCGCTGTAGTTCAGCTTGACGCCGCGGTCCCGGCGTTTACGGGCCAGATCGGCCACGACGTAGATGTACAGCTTGTCGATCTCACGCGGCGAGAGATTCACGGGTATCACTCTTCCTTTCCGAGAATCCGATGGAATGCAGAAAGCTGCTCAACGGGCTTCGGTGAGCCCAGGGTTCTCGACATCAGATGAATTCGGCGACGCCGGACGCGGAATCAAGCCCGGCGCAGGCGCGGGACGGCCGGCACCGCCGCCAGGAACAGCAGTGTGGTCAGCACGAACGGCCAGGTGAAGGCGTGGCCGCCGAAGGGCGCGGAGACCGCGCCGAGCGCCGGCGTGAGCACGGTCGCGCCGGCCGCACCGACCAGGGCGTACGCCGCGCTCCAGGCGTCGGGAGCCAGGAACACCCCGCACAGCGCGAGGGCGACCAGGACCCCGCTGTACCCGAGCAGGCCCTGCCCGACCGCCTCGCCGGGGGCGCCGAACACCCAGGCCGTGAGCAGCCCGGTGGCGCTCCCCGCGCAGGCCATCAGGCCCGCGAGCCGGCTCGCCGCGAACAGCCCCGCCAGGAACAGCAGTCCGACGTACCACTGCGGCATGAGGAAGATCTGACCGATGTTCGCGAAGAACCCGTGCCAGAGCTGGTCCCAGCTCAGCCCGGTCGACCCGTCGGCCGGGACGGGCAGCGCGGCGGGTGCGCCCGCGCCCTGCCACAGTCTCCGGAAGCCGGGGGCGGCCGCCGTGACGGCCGTCGCGACCAGGCAGAACGGCGCGGTCAGCGCGGGCAGCCGCCAGGTGGCGAGCAACGCCCCGAGCCCCGCCGTGACCACCACGGCGACGGCGGAACCGAGGGCCGCCACCGCGACCGTCGCCGGATGGTCGGCACCCAGGAAGACGGCGCAACTCAGCGCCACCAGACACCCGTTGTACCCGTGCAGCCCCGCCCCGACGGCCTCCCGGTCGAGCCCGAGCCCGTACGCGACGGCGGTGGAGACGGCACTGCCGAGCAGTCCGTAGAGGCCGTACCGCCAGTCGGCGGCGAACAGTGCGGCCACGAAGAAGAGTCCGCAGACGACGGACGGCATGAAATCGACCTGCGCGACGCCGCGCAGGACCTCCGCGACCACCCTGCCGGATAGCGGACGAGTCGCCACCGAGGCGCTCTCCCCACCCTGTTGCAAACCCATGCTGCGCACCAATTTTCCGGTACGGCCGGCCTGCCTGAATGTCGGCCCCGGCGATTCCTCCGGAACCGTACTCCTATGGTTTGCGAAGTCCAGGGGGTACGGGGTGTTATGCCAAATCCACGAAGGGTGACCATCGGGCCGCTGAGCTGCAACAATCTGTTGAAGTCACGGCCCGTCGGGTTCGTTGCAGGGAGAAATCCTTTGCGAAGTTTTACTGACGGTTGGCATCGGCTGAGGCGGGGGTCGCGCTCACTCCGCCCGGACCAGATGCCGCGCCAGGAACCGTTCGGACGACTCCAGTTCGAGCTCCGGCACCTCCAGGTGGCCCCCGGGGTTGGCGTGCAGCGTCTTCTCGCGTGAACCCAGCGCGCCGAACAGCGCCAGCGCCCCCTCGCGCGGGACCAGCGCGTCGTCCCACTGGAGGAGGAACTCCACCGGCACGCCGACCCGCCCCGCCGCCTCCGTCTGCGACGCGTGCCCCGTCAGCCCGAACACCGCGACGGCGATCCGCGGTTCGGCCGCCGCCAGCGGGATGCCGATCACGCTCCCCAGCGACAACCCCCAGTACCCGACCGGCCCGAGGCCCTCCGCGCGTCCGAGGCCCTCCGTCCGACCGGCGTCCTCCCACCGACCGGGGGCCTCCGCCTGACCGGGGGCCTCCGCCTGACGGCCCAGCGCGTCCAGCACCGCCACCCACTCCGGCACCGCCCGCTCCGCGAGCGCCGCCGTGTGCCGCGCCACCCAGGCGCTGATCGGCCGGCCCGCCGCGATCAACTCCCCGATCTCGGTGGCGAACCGCTCGTCCTGGGCGCTGCGCGTCCGCTCCCCGTGCCCCGGCGCGTCCAACGCCACCGCCGCGAACCCGTGCCGCCGCACGCACCGCCGGGCCCGGTCCACCAGCCCCGGACCCAGCTTGTGCTGACCGCCGCCGTGCCCCAGCAGCACCAACGGACGCCCGCCGAGGGGCGATCCGTCCGGCTGCCAGAGCACACCGGGCACGCCGTCGAGGGTGAAGTGGCGCTGCGTCACGCCGTCCGCGCTGGATTCCGTGGTGAAGTGCACCCCGCCATCATGGCTCCCAACACACGTTCGAGTCCGGCCTTTCCCTCGACGGGCTGCCCCACGACGGGCTGCCCCACGACGGGCTCACCGCCGTCGTCACCGAACGGCTCGTCGCCACCGCACGGCTCGTCGCCACCGCACGGCTCGCCGTTACCGCGCGGCCGGGCCGTCCTCGTGGAGGAAGGCGAGCAGCAGGGCGGTGGTGTCGGCCGGGCGCTCCAGGCTGGGGAGGTGGCCCGCCCAGGGGAGCTCCTGGTGGCGGGCGTCGGGCAGGAGGGCGGGGAGGGCGGCGGCGATGTCCCGGAAGTCCGGGAAGTCGTGGGCGCCGGCCACGGCCAGGGTGGGGGCGGTGATCCGGCCGAGGTCGACGTCCTCGCGGTCGGAGCCGACCGTCGCCGTCATCTGGACGTCGAAGGCGTGGCGCTGCATCCGGCGGACGTGCGCGCGGGTCCGCTCGTCGGCCTCCGGGCCGAGCCAGGACTCGACGTTCAGCTCGACGGCCTCGTCGATCCGCCCGGCCTCGATCAGCTCGTCCTCGTGCCCGCCGAAGGCGCGCAGGGTGTCGCTGGGCTGGTGTCCGGGCATGCCCGCGCCGAGCAGGGCCAGCCTGGTGACCGCCTCGGGGCGCAGCGCGGCCGCCGTCAGGGCGATCCGGCCGCCGTAGGAGGCGCCGACCAGGGCGGCGGTCTCGATGCCCAGGTGGTCGAGCAGGGCCAGGACGTCCCCGGTGTCGCTGTACGGGGCGTCCGCGAGCGGCGTGTCGCCGAAGCCGCGGAAGTCGCAGCGGACCACCCGGTGTCCGGCGTCGACCAGCGGCTGCCACTGCGCGTCCCACATCCGCCGGTCGCACACCGAGGAGTGCAGCAGCACCACGGCGGGCCCACTGCCTGCTACGTCATGAGAAATGATCATCCGGCGGAGCGTAGTGCCCCCGCCGCCGTTCCCCAAGCGATTTGAGGCCGCCGCGGCCGCGGGTAAGCGCTTTCGGCCGCCCCCGGGCTCTGGACGGGTGAAGGAGGTGCTCGGAGGTGCTCATGGGAGAAGCGAAAAGCGATCGGGACGACGGGTTCCAGGCGTTCGACGACGGGTTCCAGGCGTTCATCGTCACGGTCTGGCCGCGCCTGGTACGGACGGCGTACCTGCTGGCCGGCGAGCAGTACGCGGCCGAGGACCTGGTGCAGTCGGCCGCCGAGAAGGCCTGCGCGGCCTGGTCGAAGGTGCGCCGGGCCGACGATCCGTACGCCTACGTGCGGCGGATCCTGGTCAACCAGCACGCCCGCCGCTGGCGCCGCCGGGCGCCGGAGCTGCTGGTGGACGCGGTGCCGGACGCGGCGGGGGTGGAGGACGGCTTCGCCCGCTCCGACCAGCGCGGGGCCCTGCTGGCCGCGCTGGCCACCCTGCCGCCGCGCCAGCGCGAGGCGGTGGTGCTGCGGCACTGGGAGGACCTGAGCGACAGCCAGACGGCGGCCGCCATGGGGTGCTCGGTGGGCGCGGTGCGCAGCCACGCGGCGAAGGGCATCGCGCGGCTGCGGCAGGTCACGGCACTGGTGGGGCTCAAGGACACGACGCACATCGGAGGAGCGGCATGAGGGGCGGCATGGACCGGGAACCGGACGGGGCGGGCGTGGACGACGGCACGGACCTGTGGGTGGGGCTCGGCCTCGCCGAGGCGGCGGCCGGCGCGCGGATCGGCCCGGCGCCGGTGGCGGACATCCTGGCGGGGGGCCGCCGGCTGCGGCACCGCCGCCGTACGGTGGTCGGCGCGGCGGCGCTGGCCGCGGCGGTGGCGCTGACCGGCGGGGCGCTGGCGCAGCTGCGCCCGGGCCCGGCGCCCGCCCACGGGATCAGTCCGGCCGGCGTCGGCGCCGCGCCCACGGTGGCGAACCTCCCCGACTTGGGCACCCCCCTCCCGCCGAACGGGACCGCCCCGGCCTTCCGGGACCCACTCACCCCGGTCCGGGTGCTGCTCGGCCAGGGCCTGACCCCGGACGGCAAGCAGTGGCAGCTGTGGGAGGCGCTCTGGCCGGAGGCCCCCCGGGAACGGGCGTTCGAGCAGGCGACGGCGGTGTGGGAGGAGCGCAGCAGGTACGACTCGGCGGTCTCCAAGCCGACGGAGGAGTACGTCCAGCGGTACTGGCAGCCGGACTGCGACGTCACCAACATCTACTTCACGGTGGACGGGGTGCGGCTCAGCCATGACATCGAGGGCGCCCAGGCGGCCCCGGGCAAGCTCGACCCGCGCAACCGGACCCTGTTCGGCGGCGGCCTGGTCGGTCACCGGGGCAAGGGCGACACCGTGGCCCCGCTGGACGTGGTGCTGCTCTCGATCGGACCGGACGTCGGCCGGGTGGTGGTGACCTGGGCGGACGGCAGCACCACGGAGCCGACGCCCGTCACCGTGGCCGACTCCCCGATCCGCGAGTTGCTGGTGGCCCGCCCGGGGACGATGCGGGCGAAGTCCTGGCAGTTCTTCGACAAGGACGGCAACAAGCTCCCGGACGCCGGTGCCAAGTACCTCACCGAACCGGCCTCCTGAGCCCGGGCCAGGAGCGGGAAGTCGGCCGGGCCGACGTCCCGCTCCTCTCCCGTCCCCCTTCAGCCGAGCAGCAGCTGAGCGGCGGCCGTCGCACCGTCCGTGCGGACCCGGGCCGAGAGGGCGGCGGCGCGCTCCCGGGTGGCCGGGGCGAGGGCCCGGCTCAGGGCGGCGGTGAGGGACGCGGTGGTCGGGGTCGGGCCGTCGTGGGCGGCGCCGATGCCCAACTCCGCCACCCGCGCGGCCCAGTACGGCTGGTCCACCATCTGCGGGACCAGCACCTGGGGCACCCCGGCCCGGGCGGCCGTGGTGGTGGTGCCCGCACCGCCGTGGTGGACGACGGCGGCCACCTTCGGGAACAGCGCCTGCTGGTTGACCTCGCCGACCGCGAAGCAGTCCTCGGCCCCGTCCACCTCGGCCAGTCGGGCCCAGCCGCGGCCGAGCAGCACCCGGCGGCCCTGCGCCCGGACCGCCTCGACGGCGACCCGGGCGGCGCCCGCCGGGTCGCGCAGCGGCATGCTGCCGAAGCCGACGTACACCGGCGCCTCGCCGGCCGCCAGGAAGGCCGACAGGTCCACGGGCAGCGGGCGTTCGTCCGGCAGGATCCACGCGCCGGTCTGCACCGCCTCGGGCCAGGCCGCGTCCGCTTCCTCGGGCCAGGCCCCGTCCGCCTCCGCGGGCCGCGACCACGGGTCGAGCAGCGGGTCGGTGGCCAGCCACGGCCGGCCGGTGAGGACGTGGTCCCGGACGTTGTCGACCTCGGGCAGTCCGACCGCCGCCCGGCGGGAGTTGACCGCTTCGCCGAACAGCGCGTTCATCGTCCCGATGTTGAGCTCCCACAGCTCCCGGGGGTCGGTCGCCTCCGGCGGGTACGGCAGCATCGGGTACTCGAACGGCCGGTGGTGCGGGGAGGGCAGCACGGTCGGCTGGAGGGCCACGTACACGAAGCGGGCGCCCAGTTGCTCGGCCGCCGCCTGTGCGCCGGCCGCCGCCGGGAACAGCCCGGTGGCCAGCACCGCGCCGCCCGGCTCGGCCGCCCCGAGCACCGCCGCGTGGAACTGCTCGACCAGCCGGGCGGCGCGCGCGGGCAGGTCCCCGGGCTTCGGCCGCGGCCCGCTGACCAGCGCGCGCACCGACTGCCCGACCGGCACCAGCTCCACTCCGACCTCGGCCAGCCGCGCCGAGAACTCCTCGTCCGGCGGCGCGCAGACCCGCACCTCGGCGCCCAGCTCCTTCAGCCGCACCGCCAGCGCGGCCATCGGCTCGACGTCCCCGCGCGACCCGTACGTCGACAACACCACTCGCACTTCGTGACTCCCCGTTTCGCGGATTTGCTTCCGTGCTTCGCGGACCTGCGTCCTTGAAGCGGTGATTCTGCGTCACCACCGGGGCCTTGTGGCAAGGCCCCCCGTGCGCTATAAGTTGAGAGTGGCGAGGAGTGGGTACGCCTCCACGGACGCCACCAGCGCACCGGAAATTCCCGGGCGGACGCCGCATCTCCTGCGAGAATCTCCCTCATGCGCGCGATCATCGAGGACATGGCCGGTCAACTCGCCCGTGTACCGGGCGTGGTGGGGGTGATGCTCGGCGGGAGCCGGGCTCGGGGCGAGGAGCGGCCGGAGTCGGACTGGGACCTCGGGGTGTACTACCGGGGCGGCCTCGACCTCGACGCGCTGCGGGCGATCGCCGGGCCGGAGGTCGAGGTGGCCGGCCCGGGCGGCTGGGGCCCGTGGGTCAACGGCGGGGCGTGGCTGCGGGTCGACGGCGTCGCCGTGGACTGGATCCTGCGGGACCTCGACCGGGTCGGACGGGTGTGGGCGGACTGCCGCACGGGCCGCTACGAGGTGGGGACACAGGCCGGCCACCCGCTCGGCTTCTGGTCGCCCTGCTACCCGGGCGAGGTCGCCCTCGGACAGCTACTGGCCGACCCCGCCGGGGAGTTGAGACGGCTCAAGCGGCAGACCGCCGACTACCCGGAGCCACTGCGCGCGGCCCTCGTCGCGGCCACCTGGGAGGCCGGCTTCCTGCTCGACACCGCCGCGAAGAGCGCCGTCCGCACCGACGCCCTGCACGTCTCGCTCTGCCTGTCGCACGCCGTCGGCATCCTGGTCCAGGCCCTGTACGCCCACCACCGCCGCTGGTGCCTGAACGAGAAGGGCGCCCTGGCCGTGGCCGGCCAACTGCCGGACGCCCCGCCGTACTTCGGCCCGCGCGCGCACGGCCTGCTCGCCGCGCCCGGCGGGTCGGCGGCGGAGCTGACGGCCACCGTCGCCCGGGCGCGGGAGCTGACCAGGGAGACCGTGGCCGCGCTGAACCGCTGACCCGCCAACCAACTGATCGCCAACCACCCGGCGGGCGAAGCGCGTTCAGCCCCGGTACCAGGAGGCGGCGTTCCGGTGGTCGGCCGCCGACGCCACCTCGACGGCCACCGCCCTCATCTCCCGCTCCCAGTCCCGCGTCACCTCG
This sequence comes from Kitasatospora sp. NPDC057512, assembly GCF_042802135.1. Lineage (NCBI taxonomy): Bacteria > Bacillati > Actinomycetota > Actinomycetes > Kitasatosporales > Streptomycetaceae > Kitasatospora > Kitasatospora sp. NPDC057512. The sequence continues at coordinate 21,415 of NZ_JBHVET010000006.1, read as the reverse complement.
ACCGGCCACGTGTCGACGCAGCCCGGACAGCAGACCTGGTCGACCAGCTCCGCGAGCCGCCGCTCCGCCCCGGTCGTGCGCTCGTCGATCCGGGACCAGAGCACGGCGACGGCCTCGACCGGCGTGATCTCCCCGGACACCAGCCGGGCCGCCGTGTGGTGCAGGAGGCTGCGCTGGACGAAGTCGTCGTCCGGCACCGGCAGGCCCAGCTCCGCCATCGCCTGCCACAGCAACTCCGTCAGCTCGACCGGGGGCTCGCCCCGGCCCGACCTTCCCGCGAGATCGCACAGCGCGGGCGAGTCCCCGCCGACACCCGCCGCCAGCAGCTCGGCGGCGGCCATCGGCAGGTCCTCGGGGGAGACCAGGCCGGCGGAATGCTGCCAGGCCAGGGTGAATGCGTCGTCCATGGCGCCATCCTGACAAAACGGCCACCGCCGCCGCCAGCGGATTCGCCGCGCCCTGCGGAAAACCACAGGGTGCGGCGGTACGGAAAACCACAGGGCGTTCGCCGGAAACCCGCATACCGGCGCTGACCTGCGGTTCCTAGCGTGGAGGGCAGAGCCGGGCGCACCAGGCGCCGGCACCGCAACCACCCGGGAGCCCGCATGCAGCACACCGTCCTCGCCATCGCCCAGCAGCCCGCCGACGGCTTCGCCGGCTGGGCGGCCGGCCTGGTGGACACCATGGGCGGCCCCGGGGCCGGTCTGGCGATCGCGCTGGAGAACCTGTTCCCGCCGCTGCCCAGCGAGGTGATCCTGCCGCTGACCGGCTTCGCCGCCGGGCAGGGCGTGATCAGCCTCGCCTCCGCGCTGACCTGGACGACCCTCGGCTCGGTCGCCGGGGCCGTCGTCCTCTACTGGCTGGGCGCCCTGTTCGGCCGGGAGCGGATGCACGCGATCTGGGCCCGGCTGCCGCTGGTCAAGGCCTCCGACCTGGAGCGCACCGAGGCCTGGTTCGCCCGGCACGGGACGAAGGCGGTGCTGCTGGGCCGGATGGTGCCGATCTTCCGCAGTCTGATCTCCGTTCCCGCCGGGGTCGAGCGGATGCCGCTGCCCGCGTTCGTCATGCTGACCACGATCGGCAGCCTGGCGTGGAACAGCGTGCTGGTGATGGCCGGGTTCCTGCTCGGGGACCGCTGGGACACGGTGGAGACGTACGTCGGCCTGTTCTCCAAGGCGGTCCTGGTGGTGGTCGCGGTGGCCGTGGCCGGGTACGTCGTGATGCGCTGGCGCGGGCGCGACAGCGCCGCCCAGCACCGCCGCGCCCGGTGACCGGGCCGGCCGCCCCCGAAGGCCCCACCCACCCCGCAGGCCCGGCCCGCCCCGTAAGCTCGGACCCCGTGCAGGGGGACGCAGCGGACACCACGTCATGGCCGCGCCGGGCCGCCGGAGTTCTGCTCGGCTGCCCGAGCGCCGCGCTCGCCGCCCTGTACCTCCTCCTCGCGGCCGCCGTCCTCGGCCCGTTCCTGCTCTGGCCGCGCACCCGCCCGTACGCGGTGCCGTTCCTGCTGTCCGGGGTGCGCCGGCTGGCCGCCCTGGAGCGGGCGCGGCGCAGCGCCTTCTTCGGCGACCGCTTTCCCCGCCACTACCGGGCGGACGACCGCCGGCTGCTGCGCTACCTGGCGGTGCGCAGCGGCGGCGGGCTGGTCGCCGGGGTGGTGCTGGGGCTGCTGGGCTTCGGCCTGGTGCTGGCCGTCCTGCTGGTCGGCGGGGTGCTGCGCGGCTCGCTGGGCTGGGAGGAGCTGGCGACCCAGGTGCTGCTCGGCGGGGTGCTGCTCTTCCTGGCCGTGCAGGGCCTGTTCTCGCTGGCCGCGCTGGACGCCCGGACCGCCCGGGAGTGCTTCGGACCGTCCGAGGCCGAGCTGCTGCGCCGCCGGATCGTCGAACTCGCCGACAGCCGGGCCGCGGTGGTGCGGGCGGTGGACACCGAGCGGCGGCGGATCGAGCGGGATCTGCACGACGGCGTGCAGCAGCGGGTGGTCGCGCTGGCGATGCTGCTCGGCCGGGCGCGGCGCGGTCTGGACCGCCACCGGGACCCGGAGCGGACGGAGGCGCTGCTGCGCCAGGCGCACCGGGAGGCGCAGGGGCTGCTGACCGAGCTGCGCGAGGTGGCCTGGCGGGCGTACCCGTCGGCGCTGGACACCCTGGGGCTGGAGGAGGCGCTGGGCGGGGTGGCCGAGCGGTGCGCCATCCCGTTGCGGCTCCGCTACGAGGTGGCCGGCCCGCTGCCCGAACCCGTCCGGACCGCGGCCTACTTCGTGGTGTCGGAGTGCGTCACCAACGCGGCCAAGCATTCCGCCGCCTCGGCGGTCTCGGCCCTGGTCGCGCAGGGCGCCACCGTGCTCACCGTACGGGTCGAGGACGACGGGACGGGCGGCGCGGACCCGGCGGGCAGCGGCCTGGCCGGCCTGCGCGGGCGGGTCGCCGCGCTGGACGGTACCCTCCACGTCCACAGCCCCGCCGGGGGCCCGACCGTCATCACCGCGGAGCTGCCATGCGCGTGACCCTCGCCGAGGACTCGACCCTGCTGCGGGAGGGCCTGGTCCGGCTGCTCGCCGAGGAGGGGCACGAGGTGCTGGCCGCGGTCGGCGACGCGACGGCGCTGACGGCGGCGGTGGCGGCGCGGCCGCCGGACGTCGTGGTGGTGGACATCCGGATGCCACCGACCCACACCGACGAGGGACTGCGGGCGGCGGTGGAGATCCGCGAGCGCTGGCCGGAGGTGGGCGTGCTGGTGCTCTCCCAGCACATCGAACGCGGGTACGCGGCCCGGCTGTTGGACGCGGGCGCGGAGCGGGTCGGCTACCTGCTGAAGGACCGGGTGGCGGAGGTCGACGAGTTCCTGGACGCCCTGGTGCGGGTCGCGGCCGGCGGCGCGGTGATCGACCCGGAGGTGGTGCGCCAACTGGTGGTGCGCACCACCCGCACCGATCCGCTGGCCCGGCTGACCCCGCGCGAGCGCAGCGTCCTGGAGGCGCTCGCCCAGGGTTGGACCAACGCCGCCATCGCGCAGCGGCTGCACGTCTCGATGAGCGCGGTGGAGAAGAACCTCAACGCCGTCTTCGACAAGCTGGACCTGCCCCGCACCACCGACTACAACCGCCGCATCCTGGCGGTCCTGCACTACCTCGGCGCGTAGTCCCCCGCGCCGCCGGCCCGGGGTTCCCGCGGCTCCCGGCCGCGCAACGCGTCGACCGGGCCGGCATCCGGGCGGACGGCCGGACCGGCGGCGTCCGGACCTACGGCCGGACCGGCGGCGTCCGGCGGCCGGAGGGTGAGGACGCGGTCGGCGAGGGGCAGCAGGGCCCGGTCGTGGGTGATCAGGACGGTGGTACGCCCGGCCATCAGCCGGCGCAGCGCGGGGACGAACTGCTCGACGGTGTGCGGGTCCAGCCCGGTGGTGGGTTCGTCCAGGACCAGCACGGGGGTGTCCCGCAGGAAGGCGCGGGCGATGGCGACGCGCCGGCTCTGGCCGCCGGAGAGCTGGAAGCCGTCGGCGCCGATCACCGTGCGGTAGCCGTCCGGGAGCGCGGTGACGAAGTCGTGGGCGCCGGCGTCGCGGGCGGCGCGTTCGACGGCGGCGGGCGGGGCGTCGGGGCGGCCGTAGGCGATGTTGTCGGCGATGGTCGCGCGGAACAGCGGGGCCTGCTGGGGCAGCAGCGTGACGGCCCGGCGCAGCGAGGCGAGGGTGAGGTCGCGCAGGTCCTGCCCGTCGAGGCGGACGGTGCCGGCCTGCGGGTCGAGGAAGCGGACCAGGAGCTTGGCGAGGGTGGACTTGCCGCTGCCGCTGGGCCCGAGGAGGGCCAGGGTCTCGCCGGGGCGCAGGTCGAGGTCCAGGTCGGTGAGGACGGGCGGCCCGGGGGTGCCGGTGGCGCCGGGGTAGCCGGCCCGGACGCCCTGGAGGGTGACCCGGCCCCGGACCGGGCCGGTGTCGCGGGCGGTGGGGCGTTCGCGCACCGGGCTGGTGAGGTCGTGCAGTTCCAGGACGCGTTCGCCCGAGGCGCAGGCCGTGCCGGCCAGCGGGACGAGGGCAGCGAGCTGCTGGGCGGGCTCGAACAGCTGGGCCATGAAGGCGGCGAAGGCGAGCAGGCCGCCGAGGCTGAGCTGCCCGTGGATGACCTCCAGCGCGCCGACGCCCACCACCGCGAGCCCGGCCAGCAGTTGCAGCACGCCGAGGAAGGGCTGGTAGAGGTCGGCGACCCGGGCGGCGGAGAGTTCGGCGTCGAGCAGGGCCTTGCCCTCCCGGTGGACCCGTTCGACCTCGCGGTCCTCCTGGCCGCAGGTCCGGGTGACGGTGGCGTTGCGCAGGGATTCCTCCAGCAGCGCGGTGACCCCGCCCGCGCGGCGCTGGACCTGCCGTTCCCGGCGCCGGATGCGGCGGCCGAACAGGCTGGTGGAGAGGACGAACAGCGGGGCGGCCAGCAGCGCGGCCAGGGTGAGCGGCCAGCTCAGGTAGAAGGCGGCTCCGGTGAACAGCAGCAGGCTGACCGCGGCCACCGCGCCCTCGACCAGTCCGGTGGCCACCATCTGCTCGATCTCGGCGATGTCGAAGGTGAGCCGTGCCACCAGGTCGCCGCGCCAGCGGGTCTCCAGGGTGTCGGGCGGCAGGGTGTGCAGGTGGGCGAGGGTGTCGGTGCGCAGCCGCAGCATGTAGCGCTCGGCGGTCCTGGTGCTGGTGTAGGCGCCGCCGAAGGTGAACAGCGCGGCGGCCACGGACGCGCCGAGCATGAGGGCGGCGAGCGGCCAGAAGTCGGCGAAGTGCCGGGGCACGAGGACGTCGTCGATCAGGTCCTTGAACAGCCAGACGGAGACGACCTCGCCGAAGGCGCCGAGGACGAGCAGGACCGCGCTCACCGGGAGCCAGCGCACGTCGGGGCGCACCCACGGCCAGAACCGGCGGATCAGCTCCCGCAGCGGGACGACGGGCGGGTCCGTCACCGGCCCCGGGTCGTCGTCGTCCCGCGCCGCCCGGTCGCCCGGGGGCGTCACATCGCGCATGGCCACGACCCGTTGCTCTCGGAGACGTCGTTCCGGTTTGCCGGGAACGACCTTTCGGGGTCCGGATCCGCCGTTCCGAGGTGGGGACCCGTCATGCGGGGTGCGTCACGCTCCGCGTGGCGGCGGTGCCGACCCCAGGGTGAGGGGCCGGCAGTCGTACCGCCGGCCCCTGTGATGGCGCTAGTCGGGACTGTTGTGCGCAGTCCTAGCCGAAATCACCGTCACCACATGCCGAAACGGCGACGGTGGTGTCCACGGCGGTTGCGACCACGATCACGATCACGACCACGGTCACGGCCGTAACCACCGCCTCTGTCTCCTCGACGGCCGAAGTAACTCATCACGGCTTCTCTCTCTCGTTGCGTCGGCGCTCCTGGCGCCCGCCGCAACCTGCACCGGCGGCGCGGTCACGGGGACCTGGAGGCCGTTGCCCGTGGCCGGAACGGTCCGGCGGCCTGTCGGCGACGCCCGGTCCGATCCGTCCCACTCCTCCAGTATCCGCCCACCGAGCGTGTTCGCAGCTTCGGAGCGGTACGGACTTCGTGACTACCCGGCCGCCACCGTGGAGGGTGTCCCGTCCGTCACGTTCAGCAACTCCCGGTACGTCATCGGCACGACGGTGTGCGGGTGCCCGGCGGCCGCCCAGAGCACCTCGTACGCCTCCAGCGCGGTGTCCACGACGGTGCGCAGCCGGGCCGGGTGTCCGGTCGGGGCGACGCCGCCGATGGCCTGGCCGGTGGCCTCGCGGACCTGGGCGGCGGTGGCGCGCTCGATCGGGCCGGTGCCCAACATCCGCGCCAGGTGGGCGGTGTCGACCCGGTGGGCGCCACTGGTCATCACCAGCAGGGGCGCACCGTCACACATGAACACCAGGCTGTTCGCGATGGCGCCGACCTCGCAGCCGAGCGCGGCGGCGGCCTCGGCGGCGGTGCGGGCGGAGTCGGGCAGGACGCGGATCTCGCCGGGGACGCCGGCCTGCGCGAGCGCCTCGGCGACGGCCTGACTACGGGTGGGGAGGGATGCGGTCATCGGCCCATCATGCCGTCCGCGCAACAGTGTCGGCACTGTCCGCGACCGCGACGACGGAAGAGGGCGCAACGGCGACCCAGGTCCTCAGAGAACCTGACAGGTGGACCCGATGTCCGCCCCCTCGCCCACTCCCCTCACCCACTCCCCCGCCCAGCCCCCTCACCGAACAGGCCGCCGCGCGGCCGGAGGGGGGCTGATCCGGGCCGGGCGGTGGCTCGGCGGGCGCACCGAGCGGGTCCCGGCGGGGCGTCACACAGTTTTCACACCCCGGCCATCCGTCGGCCGCGCGCCTCGTTGACACTGTGTCGGGCGAGTCCGGAAGCACCTGCTCCGCATACGGACGGTCAACGACTGAATGACATTGTGTCCACTCCGTGTGCAAGCACGGCCCAGGCAGCGAACGGGTTTTCACTCTAATCACACGGTATGACTAGTATCGCTTCGTCAAAAAACCGTGCCCGGACGGCCCGCCCCTCACCGGCCGGCCGCCAGCCCCAAGGAGTCAGCTCTGCGCGCGCGTGCGAATCGGCGGCCCCCGACGCCGAAGGGCCCCCGCAGGCGTCCACGCCTGTCCCTGCGGACGGCGCTGCTCGTCCTGGCCGTCATCCCCAGCATCGCCCTGGTCGCCCTCTGGGCCGTGACCAGCGGTGAGACGGTCTTCGACTTCCAGCGGCAGGGCGCTCAGGCCCTGCTCGCCCAGAAGGCCGGACAACCGTCCAACATCGTCTACTACAACCTCCAGGAGGAGCGCCGGCTCAGCGCCGAGGCGCTCGCCCGGCCCGGCTCCAACGCCGACCAGCTGCGCCGCCAGCGGCAGCTGACCGACGACGCCGTGCGGCAGTTCCAGACCCTGTCCGGGGAGACCGCCGACAACGCGCCCGAGGAGGTGCGCACCGCCGTCGCCGAGGCACGCCAGGCGATGGGCAAGCTGGTCGAGCAGCGCGCCAACGTCGACCGGGGCTCCGTCGACCAGCAGACGGTCTACACGTACTACACCGATCTGATCGCGGTGGACCTGCGGCTGTTCACCGCGCTCAGCCGGGTGGACACCGGCGAGGTCACCTGGATCTCCAAGACCCTCGTCAACACCTTCTGGGCCAAGGAGATGCTGGCCCGGGAGGATGCCATCCTGGCCCGCGGCTGGCCCAGCGGCCGACTGAGCACCGCCGACTACCAGGCCGTCCAGCAGGCCATCGGCGCCCAGGACCACCTGCTCAACGTCCAGGTGCTGCCGTACATCCCGGACACCGAGGTCCAGGGCTGGCACGACCTGATGAACGGCCCGGCCTGGCAGGCCAAGGCCGCCGTCGAGCAGCAGCTGACCAAGCCCACCGCCGCCGACGCCAACGGCACCGTCAGACTGCCGGCCGCCCAGGACCAGTGGCGCCAGGCCCTCGACCAGCTCAACCCGCCGCTGGTCAAGGCGATCGAGGCCCGTACCAGTGCCATCGTCGAGGTCGGCAAGGGCGCCATCATGGGCCTGCTGACCCGCGTGGTGCTGACCGCCGTCGTCGGCCTGGTCACCGTCGTCGCGGTGATCATCGTCTCCTGGCGGCTCAGCCGCTCGCTGCGCCGCCGCATCAAGGACCTGCACACCCAGGCCGAGGAGATGCAGCGCACCCTGCCCGAGGTGGTCGACCGCCTCGGCCGCGGCGAGCAGGTGGACGTCGAGGCCGAGACCCGCACCATCACGGCCGGCCCGCACGGCAACGGCACCGACGAGCTGGCCCGGCTCGGCCAGGCGCTCAACCTGGCCCGCTCCGCCGCCCTGGAGTCCGCCGTCGGCCAGGCCGAGCAGCACCGCGGCTTCGAGCGGCTGCTCCAGCGCATCGCCCGCCGCACCCAGCTGCTGATCGGCCGCCAGCTGCGCAAGCTGGACGAGCTGGAACGCAAGCACGACGACCCGGAGGTCCTGGAGGGCCTCTTCGACCTCGACCACCTCACCGCCCGCCTGCGCCGCTACGAGGAGAACCTCGTCATCATGGCCGGCGGCCAGCCGCAGCGGCGCTGGCGCAAGCCCGTCCCGCTGCTGGACGTGCTGCGCGCCGCGCAGGGCGAGGTGCAGGACTACCGCCGGATCTCGATCGACATCGAGGGCGACCCCTGGCTCTCCGAGCGGGCCGTCGGCCCGGTGGCGCACGTGCTCGCCGAGCTGATGGAGAACGCCACCACCTTCTCCAAGCCGCCCACGCCGGTCGAGGTGCGCGCCGCCGTGGTCGGCCGCGGGCTCGCGATCGAGATCGAGGACCGGGGCCTCGGCATGGACCCGGAGCAGTACGACGCGGCCAACGAGCTGATGAGCCGACCGCCGCGCACCGACGTGCTGGCCCGGGCCGACGACATCCGCCTCGGCTTCCACGTGGTCTCCCGGCTGGCCGCCCTGCACGGGCTGCGGATCGAGTTCCGCCCGTCCGCCTTCGGCGGCACCCGGGCGGTCGTGCTCGTCCCCGACGAGCTGGTCCTGGAGGGCGACACCGGGCTGCCGGACGGCGCCGGCGGCACGGCCACCGAGCCGATCCCGCTGGTGCGCCGCTCGCGCCGGGCCGTCCGCTCGGCCTCCGACGAGACGCCCGCCCCGGTGCCGGCCGGTCCGCCGGTCGCACCGGTGGACTCCTTCGCGCGGGGCGACCGCGCCCCGCAGGCGGCCCCGGTGCCGCTGCCCCTGGCGGAGGCCGGGGCGCGACCGGGACCGGACGCAAGAACGGAGGCAGTACCGGACGCAGGATGGGGTGCGGGACCGGAGGCCACGCTCCAGGAGGTTCCGTTGCCGGCGGCCCCGTTCGAGGCGGAGCAGCCGTACGGGGCCGGCCAGGCGCACCCGGCGGAGCAGCCGTACCGGGCCGGGCAGGCCTACCCGGCCGAGCAGCCGTTCCAGGCCGGGCAGGCCTACCGGGCGGAGCAGCCGTACCCCTCCGGACAGCCCTTCGGCTCGGAGCCGTCGTACGACGCTGAACCGTCCACCGGCCCCGTGCCGTCGTACGGAGTGGAGCAGCCCGCCACGGCTGCCCGGTCCGCCCACCAGCCGGAGCAGCCGATCGAGCACACCTCCCCGGCCGACCCGGCGCCCGCCCAGGACGCCCCGGCCTACCCGGACATCGCCTACGCCCGGGTCACCGAGGCCGAGGCCCCGTACGCCGACGAGCAGTACCGCCCGGCCGACCACTACCGGCTGGCCGAGCGGCGCCAGCCCCGCGAGTACCGGACCTCGGTGCCGTTCAGCCCGGCCCAGGGCGGCCAGCCCCCGCTGCCGCAGCGGGTCCGGCAGGCCAGCCTGGCGGCCGAGCTGCGGGTGCCCCCGCCGGCCCAGCCGCAGTGGGTCGAGCGGCCCGCCGGGGACACCCCGCCCGCGGGCCCGTTCCAGCGCACCGAGCGCCCGGTGCGGCGCTCGGGTGCGGCGATCGGCGCCTTCCAGCGGCAGTCCCGCGCCGCCCGGGCCCAGGACAGCGGCGAGCACCGCCTGCCCGCCACCCCTCCGGCGCCCTCCCCCGCACCCGCCGGCCCCCCGGCCGCCGCGCCCGCCCCGTCCCCCTGGGCCCTTCCGGCCGCGGACTCCCGAACCACACGAACGGATGAGCAGTGATGAACCGCACGATCGCCACCCACCAGGACCTGGACTGGCTGCTGGACGGACTCGTCGACTCGGTGCCCGGGACCAGGAACGCCGTCCTGCTCTCCGACGACGGTCTCGTGGTCAGCCACTCCCGCACCATCGAGCGGGCCGACGCCGAGCGCCTGGCCGCCGTCGCCACCGGCCAGCAGAGCCTGGCCCGCGGGGTCGGGGCGCTGTTCGACGGCGGCCCGGTGCACCAGGTGATCGTCGAGCTCGCCGAGTGCTGGCTGTTCGTCATCGCCGCCGCCCAGGGCACCCACCTGGCCGTGGTCGCCTCCCAGGAGGTGGACGCCGAGGTGATGTCGGTCGCGATGCACACCCTGGTGCAGCAGGTCGGCCAGAAGCTCACCACCCCGGTCCGCCACGAGGAGGCCCCCGGCGCCCCTGCCGCCCCGGCCTCCTTCGACGCCTTCGCCGCCCGGAACCGGGGCTGACCAGGGTGGAACCGTACGGGAACGACGCCTGGGGGGACGGCCGCGACGACGGCCGGCAGGCCGACCCGCGGCCCGGTCCGGCTTCCGCTCCGGCCTCCGCTCCGGCCTCCGGTTCGCCGTCCGGCTGGGACGATTCCTGGCGGCGCGGCACCGTGCCGCACTGGAGCGAGCTGGAGGACGACGCGGAGGACGAGACGGGCAGCATGGTGCGCCCGTACACGATCACCCGCGGCCGGACCGCGCCCGAGCGCGACGACCTCACCCTCATCACCGTGCTCACCACGGTCGAGGCGGAGGCCGACGCCGCCCTGGCGCGGGGCAGCCGCGCCGGTGCCCGCGGCCTCCAGCCCGAGCACCGGCTGATCCTCGAACGCTGTCGGCGCCCGATCGCCGTCGCCGAGGTGTCGGCGGGCCTGGACCTCCCGGTCTCGGTCACCAAGATCCTGCTGGGCGACCTGGTCGCCCAGGGCCTGCTGAAGGCCCGGGCACCGCTGTCGGTGGCCCGGGCCGCCGGGGGCGTGGACCTCGGCCTGCTCACGGCCGTACGCGAAGGACTCCGGAGACTCTGAACATGGCAACCCCCCACTCCGCCACCGACGCCCCCGCCGCCCCGGCCGCCGTCAAGATCCTGATCGCGGGCGGCTTCGGCGTGGGCAAGACCACCCTGGTCGGCTCGGTCAGCGAGGTCGCCCCGCTGCGCACCGAGGAGTACCTGACCCGGGCCAGCGTCGGCGTCGACGACCTGGCCGGCGTCGACCAGAAGACCACCACCACCGTCGCCCTCGACTTCGGCCGGATCACGGTCAGCCCCGAGCTGGTCGTCTACCTGTTCGGCACTCCCGGCCAGGAGCGCTTCTGGTTCATGTGGAACGACCTGGTCAACGGCGCCCTCGGCGGGATCGTCATCGCCGACACCCGTCGGCTGGAGACCAGCTTCGCCTCCATCGACTTCTTCGAGAGCCGGGGCATCCCGTTCGTGGTCGCGATCAACTGCTTCCACAACACCAACACCCGCACCCCCGACGAGATCCGGGCCGCCCTCGACCTCGACCCGCAGGTGCCGATGCTGCTCGGGGATGTGCGCGAGCGCGACTTCGGGCGGGACCTGCTGCTCGCCCTGGTCGACCACCTGATGGACCTCGCCGCCGCACCCGTCGGCTGAACCGGCTCCGGCCGGACCGCCCTTCTCGACCGGCCCGCCTCCTCGACCACCGTGCCCGCTCGGCCGGACCGGCTCCGGCCGGACCCCCTCATCTCCCCCGCACCCCCGCACCTCCTGTGAACTTCCTTTCGGAGCCCCCCTCATGAACAGACCCCTGCGCGTCCTCGTCAACGGCGGCGGCATCGGCGGCCTCACCCTCGCCACCGCCCTCGCCAAGCGCGGCCACCAGGTCGACGTCGCCGAGCTGCGCGAGCAGTTGGAGGCCCTCGGCGTCGGCATCATCCAGCCGTCGAACGCCCTGCACGTGATGCGCGAGATCGGCGTCCTGGACGACTGCCTGTCCGCCGGCTTCGAGTGGGAGGTGCTGACCATCTGCGACCCGGCCGGCGCCACCCTCGCGAAGATCCCGCAGCCCCGGATGGGCGACGCCCCCTCCAACAACGGCATCCCGCGCCCCGCGCTGGCCCGCGTCCTCGCCGACGCCGCCGTCAAGGCGGGCGCCACCCTCCGCTTCGGCACCACCATCGGCACCCTGTGCGAGGACGCCCACGGCATCGAGGCCGCCCTCACCGACGGGCAGGTCGGCCGCTACGACCTGGTCGTCGGCTTCGACGGCATCGGCTCGCCGCTGCGCCGCCACCTGTACGGCGAGAAGTACGCCCCCGAGTACACCGGCTTCGCCAACTGGCGTGTGACCGTCCCGCGTTCGCCCGAGGTGCGGGGCGTGGTGATGTCCTCCGGCAACCTGAACGCGAAGGCGCTGCTCACCCCGATCAGCGCGGAGCAGATGTACCTGGGCTCGGTCTTCGCCGAGGCCGAGGACTTCCGCCCGGACCCGGAGCGCGCCCACGAGCAGCTGCGCGAGCGGCTGGCCGGCTTCGGCGGCCCGATCGCCGAGGCGCTGGAGCAGATCACCGACCCGGCCGCCGTGGTCTACTCGCGGATCTCCCAGGTCACCGTCGAGGAGCCCTGGCACGTCGGCCGGATCGTCCTGGCCGGCGACGCCGCCCACGCCTCCACCCCGCACCTCGCCCAGGGCGCCGCGATGGCCGTCGAGGACGCGCTCGTGCTCGCCCAGAGCCTGGACGCGGAGGACACCGTCCCGGCCGCCCTCACCGCCTGGGAGGCGCGCCGCCGCCCGCGCGCCATGTGGGTCCAGGCCCTGTCCCGGGCCGTCCTCAAGCAGGAGACGGGCACCGCGACGACGCCGGAGGAGGACGAGCTGCTCAAGGTCGGCATCCCCGGCGCGGCGCACGTCCTCGTCCAGCCGTACTGACGGCCGGCGGATTCAGCGGCGCGCTTCGGCGCGCCGCTGGGTCTGCCAGGTGCTGACGCGGTGGACGACATGGAGGAGGATCACGCCGGAGACCACGTTCGCCACGGCGGCGATGGTGGAGTAGGCGATGGCACGACGCAGGTCGTCCTCCGTGGGCGTGTCCTTGTCCACCAGGTACGCGTAACCCCGACTCACGTACAACCAGATCACCCACGCCGCTGACCAGACTCCGATCAGGGCCCGGGAGACGGGCCGTCGCGGCGCACTGGCCTGCCAGATGTCCGAGATGACCTGGTACGGAATCCAGAGGTTCGCCAGCGGCCACCAGCCGCCGACCACCCAGGCCCGGGCCCGGCGCTGACTGCCCGGGCCGCCCAGCAACTCGGCGTTGATCCGCGCCCGCCACAGCCACACCGTCACCACGATTCCGGCGGGGAGGGCCAACGCGAGGTAGAGGGAATCCCCGAAGAAGTCCGCCCAGTCCTCGACCGCCTGGAGGTCCGCCAGCGTGGCCTTCCCGGCGAGGGCGTCCTCGAAAACCAGGTACGCGCGCCAGTCGGTCCACGTGACCAACACGTTGTACACCATCACCACGACGACCAGGATCGACGCCGCGACGCCCCACCCGGCCACGGCCCTGTAGCGCTGCGAACTGTCCATCTTTCCCCCTGAGTTCTCGTGTCCCCGGCTCACCAGAGACCTGCCAGCTGCAACACCCGGTACCCGAGCCAGCACAACAGGGCGATCACCCCGACGAGCCAGAGCCCGAGCAAACCCGCCTTACCCGTGGCGACTTGAGCCCGCCACACCATCGTCCGTCTCCGGTACCCGCCGGCTGTCAGGGCCGTCCGAACGGCACGCGCCACATCCGCCGTGGGCGTCTGATCCCCCAGGAGGCCCGCCTTCGCCATCCGTGCCCACAGGCCCTTGCGTCCGGAACCGACCGGGAACACCCGGGGCGTCCAGAGATCGTCGAAGGCCACGACGGCGCCGATCCAGTGCCGACCTGGCGTCAGCTCGCCCACGGGCACCGAGGTGACCAGGTGTTCGTTGAGCCGGTCCACCAGATCGGCACCGTTCCCCGGGGTCAGCAGGATCAGCTTGCCCGCCGGCTGCGTGGCCCGCGCCTGTCCGACCTCCCACCACAGCCCGTCCCCGTGCCCGAGGCGCAGCACGATGAGCTGCGACAGGCTCATCAGCCGCCGCACGGTGCCCTGCCAGTCGTCGAGCGGCAGGTAGAAGCGGGCCGCCCCCAGCAATGGCAGCGGCTCCCCCGGCCTCCCCACGGCGATGACGGGGCCCACCGATCCCAGGGCGCCGGCGAGTTGCTCCTCCCTCGTATGGAGATTGATGGGCGCACCGTCGTCCACCTGGGCGGCCACCTCGTCGTCGGCGAAGCTCCGCAGGTAGAGCACCGGCCTGCGCCCGTCCGAAAGCAGGATCTCAGCCGCCCCCGGAGCCGCTTGCCGACGCGTCCGGCGCAGGATCAGCAGACCGCAGCCCAGGGCCGCCAGACCGCCCACCAGCATCAGGAGCTGCCCCTCCAGCGACAGCTTGTCGCCCTGTCGCTCCGAGGAGCGGACCGCCACGAGTCCCGCCGCGAACAGCATGTACCCGAGGCCGTTGACCAGCAGGACCGCTCGTCGCCAGCGCGGGACGGGCGGGGTGAAGCGGGTGACGAGCCCCACGAGTTCGGCGACCCCCGACCGACGGCGGTGCCGCAGCCACAGGGCGGGCCCGAGCAGGGCCAGGGCCACCGCCCCGAACCAGAGCGCACCGGCCCTGCTGGCCTCGACGTCCTCCCCCGCGCCGACGTTGACCAGCAGGTGCAGCGCGACGTAGGCCGCGGCGACGGCGGTCGCCGTGACCCACCGGGCGAGTATGCGTAGACGGGACGACACTTCAGCCCACCCCCGACCGCTTGAGCAGGACGCCTCAATCGAATACCACAACCGACCGATCATCATGCGCGCACGATCGGTTACGGTTTGGCGCCGAACACCAGAACGGGGGCGGTCCGCAGCCCGACGGGGAGCGCGGCGAACGCACCGGCCACACAGGACCGGTGCGGCTCAACCCGCCGAACGGAGCGGCGCCGGGCCGGCCGACGGCACCGGGCCGGCCGACGGCGCAGGACGGGTCACCGGCGCCGGACGGCTGATCTGGTCCCGGCGGTCCCACACCGCCTTGGATACGCGGGCGAGCAGGCGGGCCGCCGGGTCGGTGCGGTCCGTGCCGTCGGCGAGCGGACCGGTGTAGCAGACGGCGATCAGGTAGGGCGGGCAGTCGGCCGGCTGGACGAGGCCGACGCTGAGCCGGGCGCCGGGGACCCAGCCGTTCTTGAAGGCGATCCGGGTGTTGGAGGGGAGGCCGGCGGCCAGGTCCACCCGGAACTCGTTGCATTCGAGGAGGGCGAGGAGTTCGGGCTCCCCGGCGAGCGAGCGCAGCAGCCGGACCAGGTCGCGGGCCGTCACCCGGTTGTGCACGCCCTGGGCGCGCGCCGCGTAGTCCTCGATCCCGCGCGGGGTGGAGCTGTGGGTGGCACCGGCGCGGCGCCACACGTCGGTGACGGCCTGCTGGGTGGTGCGGGCCAGGCAGATGTTGGTGGCCAGGTTGGAGGAGTGGGTGATCATCCGCTCGGCGAGCAGCCGGAGCGGCACGTGGGTGCCGACCAGTTCCCAGGGCAGCGGATCACTGTCCCAGTCCGGGTCGTTGCCGAACTCGCCGCCCACGACGGACTCGAAGCGGTTCACCACCGGCACCTCGGCGTCGAGGTTCGCCCCGCCACGGCAGAGCGCGGCGAGCACCGCGACCTTCATCGTGCTGGCGGCGTCGTGAAGTTCGTCCGGATTGTGGACGAACACCGGCTCCGCTTTTCCCGCCCAGGGGGCCACCACCACAGAGAGCATGGAGGAAGGGTAGGGGAGGTCGGGGCCGGAGCTCGACGGTTGCGGCGTACGACACGAAACCGCCTCCGCCGTTATGACGGATCGTCAGTCTCCGGGCGGCAGGGCCAGGGGCTTCCTGCGCAGCCACTGGCCGGCCGTCCGCCGGGGCTCGCGCACGACCACGCGGCCGTGGCGCTTCCTGCCGACCAGTTCGATCCGCAGCGCGACCGGCGCACCGCGGTCCGGCGCCCGGCGGTTCCTGACCCGGCTGAACTCCAGGGCCAGGCCGTCGGCGTCGACCACGATGCCCGGCCCGGTGATCAGCGTCAGGGTCTTGCCCTCCATGTCCAGGTCGATCTGCAGGGTGTCCTGCGTGATCACCGCCTCGGTGAAGTCGAGCGTCACGTCGCACCACTCCACGAAGAGCTCCAGGCGGCGCGGCACCACCCAGCGGCCCTCCCGCCTGACCCGGCTCCACCGCTGGTCGATCGTCAGGACGTCCTTGACCTCCGCCACCACCCCGTCGGGGGCGAGCGACACGGGCGGCAGGTCGGTGGTGAGTCCGGCCAGGTCGCCGATCGTCCGCGCGGACAGGGCGGCCTCCAGGCGCTCGTCCAGCTCCTCCGAGGTCAGCCGGCCGTCGCCCGCCGCGATGCGCAGCAGCTCGGCCACCCGGTCCCGGTCGGCGTGGGAGGCCCGCATCCCGGACTCCTGACCGCGGGCGGCCTGCTTCCCTGCGGCGGGCACGATCTCTCCCGGCATACTTCCCGTCCTGAACTCGGCGATGGTCGTCGCGCGTTGGGGTCAGCGGCGCGGACAGGAACTCACGATATATCGCGATAGGGCTTCCCGCCAGACCCGTTCCTCGGGTCCGTTCACGAGCCCTGTGTCAGCGGACCCGTTCAACGGCCAGTGTTTTGCGACTCCGCACCCCGGACCGCGCAAATGCGGCGTCAATTCCTAAATCATCCATGGGACGTAAATCGCCCACGGGTCGAACGCCCGCCGAACGCCCACCGTGCGTCCCGGAAAAAACCCGGTCCCACGACCTGCGCACGACCTGTACGCTGAACACACATTCGAACTGTGTCGAATCCGTTCGGCATTTGATGAAACTGTGGGGGAATCGGTGCGCAATCGCCGACTTGTGGTTCTCGCTGCCCTCGTGGCGGCCGGTGTCGGTCTCACCTCGTCCGGAATCGCCCAGGCGGCCGCTCCCGCCGCGGCACCCTCCTCGCCCGCCTCCGGCGTCGCCGGCCTCGACGCGACGAAGAAGCTCCCGGGCAAGACCTTCAACAGCTCCGCCGACCGTACGGTCGTCTCGTCGAAGGCCGGCGAGCGGGCGGCGGCCCCGGCGCAGGGTGCGCCCGCCCAGAACGCGCCCGCCCAGGACGCACCCGCCGCGCAGAGCGCCGCCAACCTCGGCGTCGACCTGGAGGCCTCGGCCTTCAGCGCCCACGGCTTCCAGCTCCAGACCAAGCTCTCGTCCAGCGAGACCACCACGGGCACCCTCACCGTCGCCTGGGGCGACGGCACCACGAGCTCGTACCCCGTCGCCCTCACCGCCGGCGCCGCCAACGCGCACGTCGACATCCACCAGTACAAGACCGTCGGCGCGTTCGACATCACGGTCACGCTCACGAGCGGGACCACGGTCGCCAAGAACCAGGTCCAGGTCGTCACCGCCGGCGCCGAGTTCACGCCGCACACCCCCACCCGCCTGCTGGACACCCGGGAGGGCATCGGCGCCGCCAAGGCCAAGGTCCCCGCCCGCGGCACGGTGGCCCTGAAGGTCGGCGGCGCCGCCCAGATCCCCGCCGGGGTCACCGCGGTGGTCCTCAACGTCACCGTCACCAACACCTCGGGCTCCGGCCACATCTCGGTGGCGCCCACGCAGGACCTGGCCCAGAACGCCACGACGTCGAGCCTCAACTTCGTCCCCGGCCAGACCGTTCCGAACCTGGTGGTCGCCTCGGTCGGTCCGGACGGCTACGTGTACCTGTTCAACTCGGACTGGGCCTCGGTCGACCTGCTCGCCGACGTCACCGGCTACTTCACGCCCACCACCGCCAGCGGCTACAAGTCGGTGCCGCAGACCCGCATCGTCGACACCCGTGAGGGCATCGGCACGGCCCAGGGCAAGGTCCCGGCGACGTCGAGCTTCGACGTCGCCGTCGCCGGCCGCAACGGGGTGCCGTCGGGCGTCACCGCCGTGGCGCTCAACCTGACGGTCACCAACCCGCAGGCGGACGGCCACCTGATCGCCTACCCGACCGGGCAGGCCGTCCCGACCACCTCGAACGTGAACTTCACCGCCGGCCAGACGGTGGCCAACGCGGTGATCGTGCCGGTCGGCCAGGACGGCAAGATCACCGTCCGCAACGGCAGCTGGCTCCCGACGGACGCGGTGGTCGACGTGGTCGGCTACTACAGCCCCGCCAGCCGGTCCGCCCTGGTCCCGCTCGTGTCGCCGGAGCGCGTCCTCGACACCCGCGAGAGCACCCCCGACCGGGCGGGCGCCCCGATGCCGGGCCGCACCTTCTTCGCGCTGGGGATGGAGGGTGACACCACCTCCCCGCAGGTCGAGGGCTGGGTGCTGAACACCACCGTCACCAACACCGCCGGCGCCGGCTTCCTCTCGGTCGACACCGACCCGAACTACTGGTCCGCCTACAAGAACGGCACCGCGGTCGTCCCGCAGCGCCCGGTCTCCTCGACGCTGAACTGGACGGCCGGCGCGACCGTCCCGAACCTCGCGCAGACCCCGGGCGGCAAGGGCGGCATCATCGACTTCTGGAACCAGAGCTGGTCGGACGCCGACCTGCTGGTCGACCTGCTCGGCTTCTACCAGTCGAACTGACCGACCGGACGACGTGAGGGCCGGGGCGGTGTTCCGTACGGAGCACCGCCCCGGCCCCTTTCCGTCGCGCGGCCGGCGGGCCGGCCTCGGTTGACGAAGTGCCTCGGTTGACGAAGTGCCTCAGCTGACGAAGTGCCTCAGTTGACGAAGTAGCTGAACCCGACCGTCGCCGCGGTCATCCCGGGCGCCACCTCCCGCGTCACCGCTCCTTGACAGTTCGCCGCGGAGAACACGTCGACCCGCACGTCCGTGAGGTTCTCGACGACCACCGGCGACAGGGTCGGGTAGCACCCCCGTGCCGGATTCTGGTGCGTCACCCCGTTCACCACCAGGGTCCCCGTAGCCGCCTGTGCGGGCACGGCGAGCGCGAGCACTCCGGCGGCGGCCAGCATCCCGACCGCGGCAATCCGACGACGCATGACTGTTCTCCCTTCCGAGGGCGCGCATCCGATTGCGGCACCCTTCCGGGCCATGAATTCCCCCACCGGCCTGTCCATGTCAGAAATCCCGCCGCAAATCCCCCGAACCGAGGACAATGCCCGGCGCGGCATTCGCCCGCGATCCGCCGGGAGTGGAAAGTCGGACCCGCCGACTTTCCGCGCTCCTCGGCGTCCTTCCGCGCCCTTCCGCGTCCTTCCGTGAAGGACGGGCCGACCATACGGGGGGCTACGGCCGCTCGGGGAGCCCGTCTCCGGCCGTCGGCAGCGCCCGGACGGCGTCGGCGATCTCGGTGCGCAGCCCGTCGAGGGTGTGCTCGGGGCCGAGGATCATGCGGCGGAGCTGGGGCATGGCGAGGCTCCAGCCGACCATGCCGAGCGTGAGGAACAGCCGCGCGCGGGCGTCGTCACCGCCGTCGCCATCGCCGTCGTCGTCGCCGCCGCCCGCGGGCCGTGCCGCCCGGATCTTGTCCTGGTAGTGGCGGGTCCGGTCCGCTTCCCCCGGGACGGGCTGGTCGCCGAGTTCGAGGGCCTCCCAGAGCAGCAGCCGCAGGGCCTCCGGGTGGTCGCGGTGGTAGTCGAAGAGCCGCTCGGCGTACGCCGCCAGGTCCTCGTCGCCGGGCGGGACGGCCTGGGCGAGGTCGGCCATGAGGCGCTCCAGGACGGCGGCGAAGAGCCTGTTCTTGTCACCGAAGTAGTCGTAGATCGCCCGCTTGTTGGCCTGGGCCTGGGCGGCGATGCGGTCCACGCGGGCGCCGGCCACGCCGTACGCGGCGAATTCGGTGGCCGCCGCCGTGAGGATCCGCTCTTTGGTTGCCGTCGAGTCGTACGCCATGGGCCGATGGTAACGAACCGGTTCGTTTGACGATCCCGCGACGGTCTGGCACGCTCGCGGCGAGCATTCGAACCATCTAGTTCGTTCGGTTGGAGTCATGATGCCCCGGATCGATCCACCGCCCGCGACGACAACGCCGCAACCCGTCTCCCGGCCCGTCTCCCGGCCCGTGTCCAGGCCCGTGTCGCGGCCCGCCGCCACGGGTCGGCGGCTGCCCCTGGTGATGGCGCTGGCCTGCGGCGTCAGCGTGGCCAACGTCTACTTCCCGCAGGCCCTCACCCCGCTCGTCGCCGACGGCCTCGGCATCGCACCGGGCACCGCGGCGAACCTCGCCACGGTCACCCAACTCGGCTACGCCGCAGGCATCTTCCTGCTGGTCCCGCTCGGCGACCGGCTCCCCCGCCGCCCGCTGATCACCGTGCTCCTGGTCGTGACGGCCTGCGCGCTGCTGGCCGCCGGGCTCGCCCCGGCCGCCGGCCCGCTGGTCGCGGCCGGCGCGGTCGTCGGCCTCGCCACGGTGGTCCCCCAGCTGCTCCTCCCACTCGCCGCCGGCCTGGTCGCGCCCGACCGGCGCGGCGCCGTGATCGGCACCCTCCAGGGCGGCCTGATCGGCGGCATCCTGCTGGCCCGCACCTTCGGCGGCGTCCTGGGCGAACACCTCGGCTGGCGCGCCCCCTACCTGGCCGCCGCCGCACTCACCGCGCTGCTCGCACTCGCCCTCGGCCTGGCCCTGCCCGCCACCCCGCCCGCCGTCCGCGACCGGTACCCGGCCCTGCTCGCCGACACCGTCCGGCTGCTGCGCGCCGAACCCGGCCTGCGCCGCTCCGCGCTCGGCCAGGCCGCGCTCTTCGGCGGCTTCAGCGCCACCTGGACCGCGCTCGCCCTGCTGCTCGCCGGCCCGCCCTACCGGCTCGGCGCCCAGGCCCTCGGCCTGCTGGCCCTGATCGGGGCGGCGAGCATGTTCTGCGCCCCGGCCGCCGGCCGCCGGGTCGACCGGCACGGCCCGGACCGGGTCAACGCCTGGTGCACCGGCGCCACCCTCGCCGCGGCCGCGGTACTCGCCGCGGGCGGCACCGGCGGCGCGACGGGCCTGCTCGCGCTGGCCGCCGGCCTCCTGCTGCTGGACCTGGCGGTGCAGTGCGGCCAGGTCGCCAACCAGGCCCGGATCTTCGCGCTGCGCCCGGAGGCCCGCAGCCGGCTGAACACCGCCTACATGACCTGCTCGTTCCTCGGCGGCAGCGCCGGCTCCTGGCTCGGTATCCGTCTCCACGCCCAGCTCGGCTGGCCGGGGGTGTGCGGCCTCGTCGCGCTCACCGCGGCGGCCGCCCTGGCCGCCCTGCGGACCGGGACCGGAGCCGGGGCCGGGGCCGGGGCCGGGGCCGGTCGCTGAGCCACTCCAACCCCTTCAACCGCTTCAACCACATCACCAACCCACCGCGTCACCGCATCCCGAAGGAGTCCCCATGACGTTCCCGGCCATGCCGCCCGCCGTCCTCCAGTTCTTCCGCGCCTCCCAGGAGGGCGACGCCGACGCCTGGGCGGGGTCCTTCGCCGAGGACGGCGTCTTCCACGACCCGGTCGGCGCTCCGCCGATCACCGGTCGCCCCGCGATCCACGCCTTCATCGCCTCCGTCCTGCCCGGCTTCCGCCCCTTCCTCGGGCTGACGCCCCTGGAGGCGCACACCGTCGGCCGCCACGTCGCCGTCTCCTGGCGGGGCGCGGCCGTGGCCCTGGACGGCAAACCGGTCAACTGGTCCGGCATCAACGTCTACGAGTTGGACGACACCGGCCTCATCCGCGAGGCCCGGGCGTACTTCAACAGCGCCGT
Organism: Kitasatospora sp. NPDC057512; assembly: GCF_042802135.1. NCBI lineage: Bacteria > Bacillati > Actinomycetota > Actinomycetes > Kitasatosporales > Streptomycetaceae > Kitasatospora > Kitasatospora sp. NPDC057512. The sequence continues at coordinate 59 of NZ_JBHVET010000006.1, read as the reverse complement.
CTTCCAGGCCCAGCTCACCGGCTGACCGGCCGGGGCGGACCTGATCGCGGCCCGTCCCG
>NZ_JBHVET010000005.1:0-41518 GCF_042802135.1 Kitasatospora sp. NPDC057512 | reverse complement strand
GCCCGAGCCGTGCCGGCGGCGCCCGACGCAGCGAGGACACACCGAGCATGACGGTCTACCAGCCCCCCGGCACCCCCGGCAGCATCGTCGCCTACCGCTCCCGGTACGAGCACTGGATCGGCGGCGAATGGACGCCCCCGGTGCGCGGCGAGTACTTCGGCAACCCGACCCCGGTCACCGGCGAGGTGTTCACCGAGGTCGCCCGGGGCACCGCCGAGGACATCGAGGCCGCCCTGGACGCGGCCCACGCCGCCGCCCCGGCCTGGGGCCGCACCCCGGCCGCCGAGCGGGCGCAGGTGCTGCTGCGGGTCGCCGACCGGATGGAGGCCAACCTGGAGCGGCTGGCCGTCGCGGAGAGCTGGGAGAACGGCAAGCCGGTGCGCGAGACGCTGGCCGCCGACCTCCCGCTCGCCGTCGACCACCTGCGCTACTTCGCCGGTGCGCTGCGGGCCCAGGAGGGCAGCCTCTCCCAGCTGGACGAGGACACCGTGGCGTACCACTTCCACGAGCCGCTGGGCGTGGTCGGCCAGATCATCCCGTGGAACTTCCCGATCCTGATGGCGATCTGGAAGCTCGCCCCGGCGCTCGCGGCCGGCAACGCGGTGGTGCTCAAGCCCGCCGAGCAGACCCCGGCCTCGGTGCTGCTGCTCGCCGAGCTGACCGCCGACCTGCTGCCGCCCGGCGTGCTCAACATCGTCACCGGCTTCGGCGAGGAGGCCGGCGCCCCGCTCGCCGCCAGCCCCCGGGTCCGCAAGGTCGCCTTCACCGGCGAGACCACCACGGGCCGGCTGATCGCGCGCTCGGCGGCCGACAACCTGATCCCGGTCACGCTGGAGCTCGGCGGCAAGAGCCCGAACGTGTTCTTCGCGGACGTCGCCGCCGCCTCGGACGCCTTCTACGACAAGGCCGTTGAGGGCTTCGCGATGTTCGCCCTCAACCAGGGCGAGGTCTGCACCTGCCCCAGCCGCGCGCTGATCGACTCCGCGATCTACGAGCGGCTGCTCGCCGACGGCCTGGAGCGGGTGCGGGCGATGCGCCAGGGCGACCCGCTGGACACCGAGACCCAGGTCGGCGCCCAGGCCAGTGTCGAACAGCTGAAGAAGATCCTCTCCTACTTCGAGATCGGCCAGGAGGAGGGCGCCAAGCTCCTGGCGGGCGGCGAGCGGGCCGACCTCGGCGGCGCGCTGGCCGGCGGGTACTACGTCACGCCGACGGTCTTCGAGGGCGACAACTCGATGCGGGTCTTCCAGGAGGAGATCTTCGGACCGGTCGTCTCGGTCACCCGCTTCGACGGCTTCGACCACGCCGTCGCCCTCGCCAACGACACCCAGTACGGACTCGGGGCGGGCGTCTGGACCCGCAGCCTCAACACCGCCCACCGGGCCGGCCGCGCCATCCAGGCGGGCCGGGTCTGGACGAACTGCTACCACGCCTACCCGGCCCACGCGGCCTTCGGCGGCTACAAGAACTCCGGCATCGGGCGGGAGAACCACAAGGCGCTCCTGGAGCACTACCAGCAGACCAAGAACCTGCTGGTCAGCTACTCCCCCGACGCGGTCGGCTTCTTCTAGGAAGCGGAGCGGCAAAGCGGAGCGGGAGGCCCACCGGGACCTCCCGCTCCTCGCCACTCCCCGTGGCGGGCTCCGGGGCGATTCGCCTGTTCCGGGGATCAAAGCACATGAATGCGGCCAATTCACCGACGCGCCGCCGACATGCCCGGACGGCCCGCGCGAAAGCCGTAGACAGGACTCCCCCGTACCCCAACCCCGATCCGGGAGTCCCGCGTGACCATCGCCCCCACGAAACTCAGCGACCCCGCCGTCCGTGCCTTCGTCACCGCGGTCAACGCGGGCGACCGCGAGGCCTTCTTCGCGTTGCTCGCCCCGGGCGCGACCATGTCCGACGACGGGTCCGAGCGCGACCTGGCGGACTGGGTCGACCGGGAGATCTTCGGCCCGAACGGCCGGATGGCCGTCCAGACCGAGTCGCACGGCGGCCACGCGCTGGTCGCCGAGTTCACCAACGAGACCTGGGGCACGATGCGCACCGCGTGGCGCTTCACCATCGACGGCGGGAAGATCCGCCGCTTCGAGACCGGCCAGGCCTGAGGTCACCGGCCGGGCTCGGGGCTACCGGCCAGGCCTGAGGCGACCGGCCAGGCCTGAGGCGACCGGTCAGGCCCGGGGCTACCGGCCAGGCTTGAGGCGACCGGTCAGGCCCGGGGCTACCGGTCCAGCCCCAGACACCCCCGCACCGCGCGGATCAGGTTCCGCGAGCGGACGTCCCCGGTGACACCCGGCTGCATGCCGTTGGTGACGTAGCCGAAGCCCAGTCCCAGGTCGGGGTCGGCGAAGCCGAGCGAGCCGCCCCGCCCCGGGTGGCCGAAGCTCGCCGGGGAGGCCATCGGCGCGGTCGGGCCGTGCCGCCAGAAGCCCAGGCCGAAGGTGGAGTTGACGATCAGCACCCGGTCCGGCCCGCTCACCGCCGGCCCGACCGCGCGTGCCAGCACCTCGGGGCCGAGCAGCGGCGGCAGCAGCGCGCCGGAGCCGTCCGCACGGTCGGCCGCACCGATCAGCGCCGCGTAGAACCGGGCCAGCGACCGGGCGGTGCCGATGCCGCCGGCCCCGGGGATCTCGGCGGCCTGCACCGCCGGGTCGTTGAGGTCCACGCCGGGGCGCACCGAGGCGAAGGAGCGGGCGGTCAGCGAGGCCGGGTCCTGGTAGGCGTCCCGGACGGACTGCTTGGGCCGCAGCCGCAGCCCGCTCGGACCGGTCCGGGCCGCCTCCGGGGCCGGCAGGTCGACCAGCTTGCCGACCCGGGGCGCGGCGCCGGCCGGCAGCCCGATCCACAGGTCCAGCCCGAACGGCCGGGCGACCTCCTCGGCGAAGTACTGGCCTATGGTCCGCCCGCTCACCCGGCGCACCACCTCGCCGACCAGCCAGCCGAAGGTGTACGGGTGGTAGCCGTGGGCGGTGCCGGGTTCCCAGGCGGGCTCCTGCGCGGCGACGGCGGCGGCCGCGCGTTCCCAGGTGAGCACGTCCTCCAGCCGCAGCGGCACGTCCAGCGCGGGCACCCCGGCCTGGTGCGAGAGCAGCTGGCGCACCGGGACCCGGCCCTTGCCGGCCGCCGCGAACTCCGGCCAGTACGAGGCCGTCGGGGCGTCCAGGTCGAGCAGGCCGCGCTCGACCAGCAGCAGCGCGGCGGTCGCGGTGAGGCCCTTGGTGACCGAGCGCAGCACCTGGGCGGTGTCCGCCGTCCACGGCACCGCCGGCGCCGGCCGGCCGCCGACCTCCGGCCGGGCGTCGCCACCCCACAGGTCGACCACCTTGCGGCCGCGCACGTACAGCGCGAAGGCCGCGCCGAGCTCGCCGAAGTCGGCGAAGTTCCGTGCGAAGGCCTCCCGTACGGGCTCGAACCCCTCGGCCGTCTCGCCCCAGATCTCCACCACCGCGTGCCGTCCTCGACCAGTTCCGCTGCTTCTCATGCCACTCGCGCGCTCGTTTTCGATCTCTTTCGATCCTTCTTCGATCGAATCCGTTCGAACCGAGCCCCGAAACCCTAACCTGTCCCCCATGACCAACCCTGCCGAGGAACTGCTGGACATCGTCGACGAGCACGACCGCGTGATCGGGACCGCCCTGCGCGGCGAGGTGTACCGGCGCGGGCTCACCCACCGCTGCGTCTTCATCCTGGTCCGCGACCCGGCCGGACGGATCTTCGTCCACCGCCGCACCGACACCAAGCTGTTCGCCCCCGGCGCGTACGACATGTTCGTCGGCGGCGTGGTCGGCTCCGGCGAGACCTACGCCGAGGCCGCCGTCCGCGAGGCCGAGGAGGAACTCGGCGTCCACGGCATCGCCCCGCGGCCCCTGTTCAGGTTCCTCTTCGAACAGGACCGGCTCTCCTGGTGGTGCGACATGTACGAGGCCGAGTGGGACGGCCCGGTCTCCCCCCAGGAGTCCGAGGTCGCCTGGCACGCCTGGCTCACCCCCGCCGAACTCGCCGACCGCCTCACCCGCGACACCTTCGTCCCCGACGGACTGGAGGCCTACCGCCGCTACCTGGAGCTCCGGTCCGCCTAGCACCGCCGCGGCCTCGGGCCTGAGGGCCCGGGCCTGACGGTCCGGGACGGCGTACCGGCGGGTGGCGGCGCGCCCCTGGCTCCTCCGGAGGGCCCGCGACGAACTAGGGTGGCGCGCATGGCCTCCCGTACGCCGTCTCCGACGGCCGACCGCGCAGCACGGACCCCCGCATCCGCCCGGGCGGCGGGCGAGCGGCCGCGTCGACGGCTGAGCGTGGACGAGCGGCGGGAACAGCTGATCGCCGTGGCGCTGGAGCTGTTCAGCCGACGGCCGCCGGAGGAGGTGTCGATCGACGACATCGCCGCCGCCGCGGGCGCCTCCCGGCCGCTGGTCTACCACTACTTCCCCGGCAAGCAGGCGCTGTACGAGGAGTCGCTGCGGCGGGCCGGGCAGGAGCTGTCGGCGCGTTTCGAGGAGCCCATGGAGGGGCCGCTGTCGGAGCGGCTGCACCGGGTGATGGGCCGCTACCTGGACTTCGTGCAGAGCCACGGACCGGGCTTCGCCGCCCTGCTGCGCGGCGGCTCGGTGGCGGCCAGCGCGGGCACCTCGGCAGTGATCGACGACGTACGCCGGGCGGCGCAGGAGCAGATCCTGGCCCACCTGGCGATCCCCGCGCCGAGCGTCGGGCTGCGGCTGACGGTCCGGGCCTGGATCGCCAACGCCGAGATCACCTCGCTGGAGTGGTTGTCCGAGCGCTCGGTGCCGCTGGCGGAGCTCCAGCTGCACCTGGTGCAGGAGTTCGTCGCGGCGCTCACCCTCACCGCCGCCCGCGAGCCGGCCCTCGCCGCCGAACTGGCCTCCTTCTTCGCCGACGAGAGCCCGGACGGCCCGACCGGGCGCCTGGTGCGGGACCTCGCGGGGCTGTTCGCCGTGCCGGGGATCGTCGAGGCGGTCACCGCGCTCGCCGCCGGCACCCCCGACGACGGCTCCGCGCGGGCCACCGGGGCCGCCGCCGGCTGACCCGCGCGGTCGGCGGAGCGACGACCGGGACCGGCGGAGCGGTAACCGGGGTCGGCGCCGGATCCGGCGCCGCGCGCCGACCGTCCAAGTGATCATCGGGTGATCCTGCGGTTCGGTCAGGACAGTGGGCTCTGATAGGAATGAGCAGGGATCCGACGGCGCGCCGCCGCGCCGGGGCCGGTCCCACCCGAACCACCGACGGCAGACGGAGCAGAGCGGGGGGCTCACCAGGTGACCCAGGACGTCCAGTTCAGCGTGGAGGCCAATCCCTTCGCGGCAGCGGAGCAGGTCTGCGCGACCCTCGGCACCCTCACCGACGCCCTCTTCGACCAACACACCTCGCGCCACCCGGCGGCCTCGCTGAGCGCCCCGCGGACGGCCGAACACCCCGCCGCCGAGGCGCTGTTCGCCCTGCCGCTGGCCCCCAACGGCCCGGTGCACACCGCCCTCGACCGGCTCGGCACGGTGACCACCGCGGGCACCGGACGGCCGGGCACCGGCGCGCGGCTCACCGACCGGGTGGTCGCCGCGCTCCAGGCCCGGTACGGCGGCGGCGCGGTGCGCGGTGCCATCGCCGACCGGGGCACCACCTCGGCCGCGCTGTTCCAGCTCCCGGTCACCGGCGAGTTCGCCGACGCCAAGCTGCGTCCACCGTTCGCCCCCGCGCTGGCCGCGCTGGCGGCCGGGCAGCAGACCCGCCGGCCGGTCGAACTGCCCACCGGCGCGGGCACCGAGGTCCGGCTGGTCGTGCCGCCCGGCTTCCACTCGCTGACCTCCCCGGGCGGTCCGCCCGGCGTCTCCGCCCGTACGGTGCCCCCGCTGCCCGACGGCGCGGACCGGACCGGCGGTGGCGAGGGCGACGCGGCCACCGTGGCGGCCGCCGAGGAGCTGGCCCGGCACCTGGCCGAGGTCGCCGAGGAGCTGTTCAGCGCCACCGGTCCGGAGCCGCGGCGCGACTTCGCGGTGATCTCCGCCACCCTGGCCGACCTGATCCGCGACGCGGGCGTCGTGTACGCCGGTGTCTGCGCCCTGGAGCTGGACGACCGCGCCTCGGACGCCGCCCTGGTCGTCTCACTCGCCCGGCACCCGCTGCCGATCACCGCGCTCGCCACCGAGCTGGCCACCGTCCGGCGGCACGCCGAGGTGTGGACCGTGCTGCTGCCGGCCGGACCGGCCGCCGTCCTGGTCGAGGGCCGGACCGTCCCGGTACCCGGACCGCTGGCCGCCGACGGACAGCGGCGCTGGGTGGTCACCTCGGCCGTCCAGGCCTTCGTGCCGCTGCCGGACGGCGGGACGGTGCTGTGCGCCCAGCTGTCCACGGCGCGGCCGGAGGACTGGGGGCTGTACACGGAGGCGTTCGCGGAGCTGCTGAAGAGCATCCAGTTCGGCTGGGACGGCGTACCGGTCCCGGGTGTCGCGGCCGCCGTCCCGGCCGCCGCGGTGAGCAGCGTTCCGGCCCAGGCACCCGCTCCCGCCCCGACCCAGGCGCCCGCCCCCGCTCCGACCCCGTCGCCTGCTGCCGCCGCCGAGGAGGCGCCGACGGAGGAGCCGGAGGAGGGGCCCGTGCACCTGCGCGGCACACCGGTACGGGTGCCTCCCGCGGACTTCAACCCCTTCGCGCCGGTCGCGGAGACCCCGGAGGCCCCCGCTGCCGGTGGGGGCGAGGCGGCACCGGACGCCGAGGGCGGCCCGAAGGGCACCCCGGTGATGGTCCCGCCGCCGGACTTCAACCCCTTCGCCATGGGGGGCGTCCCGGACGTGCCGGGCGACGCGTCCGCCACCACCCAGCCCGCCGGGGCGGCTCCGGTCGCCGATCCGTTCGGCACCACGGTCGCGGCCGAGCAGAAGGCCGACCCGTTCGGCACCACTCTCCCCTCCCAGGGCCCGGCCGCCCCGCCGCCGCCCTCGACCCCGCCCGTCATCCCGGCCCAGGCACCGCCCGCCGCGGCCGAAGCGTCGGGGCGGGGCTCGGAGCAGGGCGGGGACGCGGAGGAGCCGGCCCCGGGCAAGGGCACGCCGGTGATGATCCCGCCGCCGGACTTCAACCCCTTCGCCATCGGGGGCCTCCCGGACCTGTCGGCTCCCGAACCGGAACCGGCGGAGGAGGCGGACGCCGAGCCGCAGAACCGCCCGTTCGGCTGATCCGGGGCGGGGAAGCCGCTGCGCGCCGTCACCGCGAACAGGTGACTGCTGTCAGCCGCACCCGGCCCGATCCGCGTCCGCCCTCAGCCGGCCCTCAGCCCGCCCGCCGGGCCAGGTGCACCACATCCGGAACCCCCCGGGCGACCGGGATCTCGTGCGTCACCACGTCCGAGAACCCCACCGCCCGCAGCGCCTCCTCGAAGGCCGGCGAAGGCTGCGCGCTCCACACCGCCAGCACCCCGCCCGCCCGCAGCCGGTGCCACAGCACCGCGAGCCCGTCCGCCCCGTACAGCCCGTCGTTGGACTCGGTGACGGTCCAGTCCGGCCCGTTGTCGATGTCCAGGCACAGCGCGTCGTAGCGCTCGCCGTCCGCCGCCGCGAGGTACTCCAGCAGGTCGGTGTGGAGCACCTCGACCCGCGGGTCCTCCAGCGCACCGTCGGAGAAGGCGCCGAGCGGGCCGGTCCGGTGCCAGTCGATGATCGCGGTCTCCCGCTCGACGATGGCGATCCGCCCCCAGCGCGGCTCGGCCGCCGCGTACGCCAGCGAGAAGCCGACCCCGAGGCCCCCGATCAGCACCGACGGCCGCTCGACCGGGCCGCCCGTGCGGTCCAGCTCGTCCAGCGCCGCCTGGATCAGCAGCCGCTCCGAGCGCCCGTCGGCGGTGTCCATCAGGAAGCACCCGTTGGCGATGATCTCGAAGTCCCGACCGCGTTGCCGGAGCACCACCTCGCCGTACGGGCCCTCCCGCCGGTCGAGGGTGACGACGGCCTCGTGGCCGTCGCGTTCGGGCAGTGCGGTGGTCATCCGTCCCCCTTGGTGGACTCGGGCGAACTCGGCTGCGGGGCCGCCCCCGTACGAACGGGGCGGGCACCTGCCCGACAATAGCCGAGTCCGCACCCGGGTCCGTCAGGTCGTGACCAGCACCCCCACGTACGAGACGCCCGCGACGACCACCCAGGACCCGAGCCCGAGCAGGGCGATCCGCCCACCGGTGCGGGCCATGGTCGGCAGGTGCACCGCACTGCCCAGGCCGAACAACGCGGCGGCCAGCAGCAGCCCCTGGGCGTCCGCGGCCAGGTCGAGCGCCCGCTCGGGCAGCACCCCGGTGGTCCGCAGGACGATCATCGCGAGGAACCCGGCCACGAACAGCGGCACGATCGGCGGACGGCTGCCGGTCTTCACCGACTTCTCACTCGGCTTCGCATCCGACTTCTCGCCCGACGCCGCGCCCGCCGCGCCCTCCTGACCTGCCCCGCCCGCCGCTGAGGCCCCCACCGGAGCACCCACCGACGCCCCGACCGAAACCTCCGCCAGGGCCGCCACCCGCGCCGCCCGCATGTTCCGCCGCACCGCCACGGCCACCCCCGCGACCAGCGGCGCCAGCAGCACCACGCGCATCAGCTTGACCAGCACCGCCTCCCGCAGCGCCCCGGCCCCGCCGGTCTGCGCGGTCGCGACCACCTGCCCGACGTCGTGCACGCTCGCCCCGACCCAGCGCCCGAACTCCGACTCGCCGAGCCCGAGCGGGTGTTGGAGCAGCGGCAGCACGGCGATCGCCAGCGTCCCGCAGAGGGTCACCAGCGCCACCGAGGCCGCGACGTCCTCCTCCTCGCTGCCCGCCGCCTGGCTGACCGCGCCGATCGCCGAGGCCCCGCAGATCGAGTACCCGGTGGCGACCAGCAGCGGTTGGTCCCCGGGCAGGCCGAGCCGCCGGCCCAGCCAGAGCGTGCCCGCGAAGGTGGCCGCGACCACCGCGAGCACCATGGCGACGGTGGCCCAGCCGAGGCCGAGCACGTCGTCCAGGCTGAGCTTGAGCCCGAGCAGGACGATCCCGAGCCGCATCAGCCGCTTCCCGGCCGTGGACAGCCCCGGCCGGGCGATCCCGCGGACCACTGGGCGCAGCCCGGGCAGGTGGGCCACCAGCATGCCGAGCACGACGGCGGCGGTGAGCTCGGGCACGGCCGGCACCAGCGCGTGGATGCCCAGCGCGGCCGCCACTCCGAGGGCCGCGAGCAGCAGCCCGGGGGCGTCCCCGCGCATCGGGGGCAGCGAGCGGGTGCCGGCGGTGCGGTGCCTGAGGGTCAGTGCCACGCCGCCCTCACTGCTGCCGGTCGGCGGGCAGCCGGTAGACCCGCCGGATGCTGGTGCCGAGCCGCGAGACGTCCGCGCCGTAGACGTGGATGGAGATCGCCGTGCTGCTACAGGAGTTGCGCACCAGGTGGATGTCGCCGGGCGGGGCGAAGGCGGCCACGGTGCCGGCCGGGCCGGCCACGTGCTCGGTCTCGACCAGCCGGGAGGTGGGGCCGTCGGAGACCAGCCGGTAGCGGGTCTCGCTCTCCTGTCCCTGGTGGACGCCGGCCACGCACCAGGAGACGTGGTCGTGGATCGGGGTCTGCTGTCCGGGCAGCCAGACCAGGGCGACGACGGAGAAGCTGCCGTCCCCCTCGGCGTGCAGGACGTGCTGGCGGTAGCGCTGCGGGTCGCCCTCGCGCTGGGCGGGGGTGAGCAGCGCGTCGGACCCGTCCGGGTCGGCGTGCAGGTGCGGGGCGAGGCGCTCGCCGACCAGGTAGGCGGTGAGCTCCGGCGGGAGCCCGCGGTCCACGACGGCGCGGATCTCACTGATCAGCGCGGTCATCCGCTCGGTGAGCCGGTCGCTGCCGACCGTGGCTGAGGGTGTCATCCCAGCAGGTTCGTGCCCATGGACCCATCACGTCCAAGGAGGGTTTGTAAGCAATCTCCCCATCAACGCTTATAGGTCACCGGCTACCAGCCCGTGCTCGTCGGTCACGTCGCCCGCCGACGGGTCAGCACCCGACCCGGCTCGCCGCGGCCTGCCGCAGGTGGTCCAGGACCAGCCCGGTGGCCGGGATCCGCCGGTGCTCGCGCAGCACGTACGCGCTCACCTGCCGCCGCAGGTGCGGCTCGACGGCCCGCCCGGTGACCTTGCGGTGGCACATGAAGGAGAGCACCAGCGCCGGCATCAGCGCGATCCCGACGCCTGCGGCGACGAGCGACTGCACCGCGAGGTTGTCGTCGGTGGAGAAGACGATGTCCGGCGCGAAGCCCTCCTCCGCACAGACGTGCAGCAGGTTGGCCCGACAGCGCGGACAGCCGGCGATCCAGCGTTCGCCGCCGAGGTCGGCCAGCCGTACGGCGTGCCGGCGGCCGAGCGGGTGCCCGACCGGCAGCAGCACCGTGAGCAGGTCCTCCATCAGCGGGATCTCGTCCACGCCCTCCGGCACCTCGGCGGCCGCGCCGGGGTAGCGGAAGGCCAGCGCGATGTCGCACTCCCCGCGCAGCAACCGCTGGACGGAGTCCGGCGGCTCGGCTTCCAGCAGCTCGACCCGCACACCGGGGTGCTCGGCCAGCAGCCGGGCCATCGCCTGGGGTATCAGGGTGGCGTTGGCGCTGGGGAAGGCGCAGACCCGCACCCGCCCGGCGCGCAGCCGGGCCAGCGCGGCGAGCTGCTGCTGGGCGGCGGACATGCTGCCGAGGATCAGCTCGGCATGTCGGGAGAGCGCCTCGCCGGCCTCGGTGAGCCGCAGTCCGCGCCCCGCCCGGGTGAAGAGCGGCACGCCGACGGTGCGTTCGAGCGCCTTCATCTGCTGGGTGATGGCGGGCTGGGTGTAGCCGAGTTCGCGGGCGGCGGCCGAGTAGGAGCCGGCCCGGACGACCTCGTGGAACGTCCTGATGTGCCGCGAATCGAACACCGGCTCCATGATCCCTCCCACCCGCTCGTCCACCGTCGGCAGCCCCGTTCCGGCCGCGCTCCGGCCGTCCACGGGGCGCGCCGGGGCGCCCGAGAATCATAAGAGGAATTTGGAGGTACCGACCCCAACCCCACCCGCACCTATGGTTCAGCCCCGAACCGGCCTTCTCACTGCTGCACCGACGGCGGCAGCCCCACCGGCACCCCGGCCTTGGCCACCGGTGCCCCGCCCCGCGCGCTCGGGCTGCGCCGGCTGCGCCGCTCCACGAAGCGGGCGAGCCAGGAGAGCAGCAGACACATGCCGATGTAGATCGGCGCGATCACCATCACCACCGGGATGAACGGCAGGTCGTAGTCCAGGTTGGTGGCGATCAGCTTGCCCGCGTGCAGGAACTCCTCGAAGGTGATCAGGAAGCCCAGCGAGGTGTCCTTGAGCGCGACCACCAGCTGACTGATGATGGCCGGCAGCATCGCCCGGTTGGCCTGCGGCACCAGGACGTACGTCATCACCTGGGTCTTGCGCATCCCCAGCGCGAACGCCGCCTCCCGCTGCCCCTTGGGCACCGCGAGCACGCCGGCCCGGAAGACCTCGGCCAGCACCGAGCCGTTGTAGAGCACCAGCCCGGCCACCAGCGCCCAGAGCGGCTGCACCTTGAGCGCGACGAAGACGAAGAAGATCATCACCAGCACCGGCATGGCCCGGAAGAACTCCACCACCAGCGTGGCCAGCCAGCGCACCACCCGGTGGTCGGAGAGCCGACCGGCGGCGAACAGCGCGCCGAACGGCAGCGCGAACAGCACCGTCCAGCCGAAGGCCTGCAAGGTGTTGCCGAGCCCGCGCAGCAGCAGGTCCTGCACGCCCCGGTACTCGAAGGGCTGCCACTTGGCGTACGTGAACTGGTGGGTGTGGAAGAGCATGTAGACCACCCAGCCGATCAGCGCCGCGATCAGCAGCAGCGCGATCCCGCCGTACAACCGGTGCCGGGAGAGCGCCTTCGGGCCGGGGATGTCGTACAGCGCCGAGGATTCAACGCTCATCGGGACACCGCCACTCGTCGTTCCAGCAGGTTGAAGACGGCGCTGATGGCCAGGGTGATGATCAGGTAGCCGACGGCGATCCAGACGAAGGTCCAGATGATGCTGTAGCCCAGCTCGTTGATGGTCCGGTAGGTGCCCAGCAGTTCGGTGACGCTGAACGAGCCGGCGATCGCCGTGTTCTTCGCCAGCGCGATCATCACACTGCCGAGCGGCGCCACCACCGAGCGGTACGCCTGCGGCAGCACCACCAGGCTCATCGTCTGCCCGAAGTTCATGCCGAGGCTGCGGGCCGCCTCGCCCTGCCCGGTCGGCACCGTGTTGATGCCCGACCGCATCGACTCGCAGACGAAGGCCGAGGTGTAGCAGCCCAGCGCGAGCACCGCGAAGGTGTAGAAGGGCAGGGTGATGTCGAACCGGGGCAGGCCCAGCACCACGATGAAGAACAGCAGGGTCAGCGGCGTGTTGCGCAGCACCGTCACCCACAGCGTCCCGAACACCCGCAGCGGCTTCACCGGCGAGACCCGGAAACCCGCGATCAGCACGCCCAGCACCAGCGACAGCACGGCGCTCACCGCGAACAGCGAGAGCGTGCCGAGGAACCCGTCCCAGTAGGTCGACCAGTTGTCGGTCAGCGTTTTCACGGCGCGGCCCTCTCAGTACCGGTCGATCTGCGGCGGGTTCGGCGCCGGTTCCCCGGAGAGGCCGAGGGTCGCCTCGAACGCCCTCCTCCAGTCGCCGTTCTGCATGTGGTGCTCCAGCGCGTCGTTGATCGCGCCGCGCAGCACGGTGTCGTTCTTCGGCACCCCGATGCCGTACGGCTCGGTCGAGAACAGCGGGCCGACCACCTTGAGCTCGTCCGGCACCTTGGCCGCGTAGCCGAGCAGGATCGCGTTGTCCGTGGTCACCGCGTCGACCTGGTTGGTGATCAGGTTGTCCACGCAGGCCGAGTAGGTGTCGTAGCCGATCAGCTTCGCCTTCGGGTACTGCGACTGGATGCGCTGGTACGGCGTCGAGCCGGCCGCCGAGCAGACCTTCTTGCCGTCCAGGTCCTGCGGGCCGTGGATGGTGGTGTTGTTCTTGCGCACCAGCAGCGACTGCCCGGCGATGAAGTACGGGCCGGCGAAGCCGACCAGCTTCTTCCGGTTGTCGTTGATGGTGTAGGTGCCCACGTAGTAGTCCACCTGGCCGTTCTGCAGGGCGGTCTCGCGGTTGGCCGAGGCGATCGTCTTGAACTGGATCCGGTCCGGCGGGAAGCCCAAGGAGGCGCCGACCATCTTGGCGATCTCGATGTCGAAGCCGGAGTACACGCCGGTGGCCGGGTTCTTCTGGCCCAGGTACGGCTGGTCCTCCTTGGCGCCGACCACCAGGTGGCCCCGGCTGCGGGCGGCGTCCAGGGTCGGCGAGCCGGTGATCGTGGAGGCGTCCTGCACCTGGTAGGTGGGCAGGGCGCTGGGCTGCGGGCCCTTCGGCGGCGGGGTGCCGGGCTTGCCGCAGCCCGCCACCAGCGCGGTGAACAGCAGGGCGGCGGCGAGCACGCGCCGCCCCGCCCGCGCCACGGCCCTCCCCGCGGGCCTCGCCGTCGGCGTCGTCTCACGGTTCACGGCGCCGCCTCAGTGCTTCAGGATCTTGGACAGGAAGTCCCGGGCACGATCGCTCTCAGGAGCGCTGAAGAAGTCCTCCGGGGCGCGGTCCTCGACGATCCGGCCGTCGGCCATGAACACCACCCGGTTCGCGGAGGCCCGGGCGAAGCCCATCTCGTGGGTGACCACGATCATCGTCATGCCCTCGCTCGCGAGCTGGCGCATGACGTCCAGCACCTCGTTGATCATCTCGGGGTCGAGCGCCGAGGTGGGCTCGTCGAACAGCAGCGCCTTGGGGTCCATCGCCAGCGCGCGGGCGATCGCGACCCGCTGCTGCTGCCCGCCGGAGAGCTGCGCCGGGTACTTGGCGGCCTGCTCGGCGAGGCCCACCCGCTCCAGCAGCGCGCGGGACTTGTCGTCCGCCTCCGCCTTGGGCCGGCCGCGGACCTTGATCTGCGCGAGCGAGACGTTCTGCAGCACGGTCTTGTGCGCGAACAGGTTGAAGGACTGGAACACCATGCCGACCTCGGCGCGCAGCCTGGCCAGCCCCTTGCCCTCCTCGGGCAGCGGCTGGCCGTCGATCAGGATGGTGCCGTTCTCGATCGGCTCCAGCCGGTTGATCGCCCGGCAGAGGGTGGACTTGCCGGAGCCGGACGGGCCGATGACGACGACGACCTCGCCGCGTCCCACCGTCAGCTCGATGTCCTGCAGCACGTGCAGGTCCCCGAAGTGCTTGTTGACCCCGCGCATCTCGATCAGCGGGGTGAAGGCCGAGGCGCCGGCCGGGGCCGGCCCGGGGGCTGTGGTCACCTGCTGCGCCGTCCCTTCAGCAGCCAGCCCAGCGCGACGCCCGCGATCAGCGTGGCCAGCAGCGCGATCCAGAGCGGCGCGGTGACGGTGAAGACCCAGAACTGGATCTTGACCTTGTCGAGGTTGGCGAACAGGAACCACACGGCGAGGACGACGATGGCGCCGATCCCGATGTAGCGCGTGGGAATCCCGCCGATCTCACCGCGCGGGGAGCGGGACGAGCCGTCTGAAATCTTGGTCACCGGAGCAGTCTGCGGGCCGGGCGGCCGATTTGCCCGGTTACGCGCCCCTCCGGGTCAGGGAGTAACCCGTACGGGGCAATCCGACCCCGTACGGGTTTGAACCCCCTCCTGCCCCGGACGGCCCGCTCCCTGCTCGTCCCGCCCCGGGCGTCGCGCTACCGCTCGTCCCGCCAGGACCGCCAGAGCGCCGCGTACGGACCGCCCGCCGCGACCAGGTCCGGGTGGCTGCCGTACTCGCTGATCCGCCCGCCCTCGACCACCGCGATCACGTCCGCGTCGTGCGCGGTGTGCAGCCGGTGGGCGATGGCGATGACCGTCCGGCCCTCCAGCACCCTGGAGAGCGAGCGCTCCAGGTGCCGGGCGGCCCGCGGGTCCAGCAGGGAGGTGGCCTCGTCCAGCACCAGGGTGTGCGGATCGGCCAGCACCAGCCGGGCCAGCGCCAGTTGCTGGGCCTGCGGCGGGGTCAGCGAGGCGCCGCCGGAGCCGACCTCGGTGTCCAGGCCCTCCGACAGGGCGTCCACCCAGGCCCCGGCGTCCACCGCGTCCAGCGCGGCCCGCAGCTCGGTGTCGTCCGCGTCGGGCGCGGCCAGCCGCAGGTTGTCCCGCAGGGTGCCGACGAAGACGTGGTGCTCCTGGTTCACCAGGGCGACCTCCGCGCGCACCCGCTCGGCGGGCATCCGCGCCAGCGCCGCTCCGCCGAGGGTCACGCTGCCGCGGCCGGGGGCGTAGATCCCCGCCAGCAGCCGGCCGAGCGTGGACTTGCCCGCGCCCGACGGCCCGACCAGCGCGACCCGGCTGCCCGGGGCGACGTCCAGACTGATGCCGTGCAGGACGTCGGCACCCTCCCGGTAGCCGAACCGGACGTCCTTCGCCTCGACCCGACGGCCGTCCGGCCGGGCGGACTCGTCCCCCTCGTGCTCCGGCACCTCACGCACGCCGACCAGCCGGGCCAGCGAGGCCTGGCCGATCTGGAGCTCGTCGTACCAGCGCAGGATCAGGTCCACCGGGCCGGTCAGCATCTGCGCGTAGAGCACGCCGGTGGTCAACTGGCCCACGGTGATCCAGCCCCGGAGGGTGAACAGCCCGCCGAGCACCAGGGTGGCGAGCACCGCCGCGGTGTAGAACGCGTCGATGGTCGGGAACCAGACCGAGCGCAGCCACAGCGTGTACCGCTCCCAGGCCAGCCACTCGCGCAGCTTGCGGTCGGTCAGCCCGACCCGCTGGTCACCCAGTCGCAGGGCCTCGACCGTCCGCCCGGCGTCGACCGTCTCGGCCAGCACGTTGCTCACCGCCGCGTACCCGGCCGACTCGCTGCGGTAGGACTGCGGCGCGCGCCGGAAGTACCAGCGGGAGCTGACCAGCAGCAGCGGCAGGCCGACCAGCGAGGTCAGTGCGAGCAGCGGCGAGGTGACCAGCAGCGCACCGAGCACCAGGAGCAACGACACCACGGCAACGGCGAGTTCGGGCACCGCCTCGCGCACCGACTTGTCCAGCCGGTCGATGTCGGTGGTGCCCCGGGAGACCAGGTCCCCGGTGCCGGCCCGCTCCAGCACGCCGGTCGGCAGGGCCACCGAGCGGACCAGGAAGTCCTCGCGCAGGTCGGCCAGCACCTTCTCGCCGAGCACCGCGCCGCGCATCCGCGACCAGCCGGTGAACGCCGCCTGCGCCACCAGGGCCAACAGGTACCAGGCGACCGCCACCGTGATGGTGGACCCGGCCGTCCCGGTGGCCAGCGACTCGACCAGGCGGCCGAGCACCCAGGGGCCGACCAGCCCGGCCACCGTGGCCGTCGAGTGCAGCGTCACCACCGCGGAGAACCCGCGGCGGTGCCGCCGCGCGAGCAGCCGCAGGTACCCGCGCACGGCGGCCGGGGAGCCGACCGGCAGGGTGGTGGCCGGCCCCTGTTCCTCCTGGACGGGGGGCTTCATGACGTACTCCTCGCGTGCGTGGCAGGGAAGTTGACGGTGGTCCTCATACGGCCCCACCCACCGGACGGGCCGCTTCCTCGTCGCGGGTGACCACGGCCCGGTAGGCCGGCTCGGTCCGCATCAGCTCGCGGTGCCGCCCGGCCGCGACGACCCGGCCCTCCTGCAGCAGCACCACCCGGTCCGCCTGGTCGAGCAGCAGCGGGCTGGTCGCGAACACCACGGTGGTGCGGCCGGCCCGGGTGTCCCGTAGCCCGGAGGCGATCCGCGACTCGGTGTGCGCGTCCACCGCGCTGGTGGGCTCGTCCAGCACCAGCACCGGAGGGTCCGCCAGCAGGGCACGGGCCAGCGCGAGCCGCTGGCGCTGCCCGCCGGACAGCGAGCGTCCGCGCTCGGTGATCCGGGCGCGCATCGGGTCTCCCCCGCACTCCGGCGAGCCCTCCACCAGGGCCTCCAGCACGTCGTCGGACCGGGCCGCCGCCAGGGCCTCGGCCGCCGGGACCCGCCCCGAGGACGGGATGTCGAACAGCTCAGCCAGCGTGCCGGAGAGCAACACCGGCTCCTTGTCGTGGACCAGCACCGCCGCCCTGGCCTCGGCCAGCGGCACCGCGTCCAGCTCCGTGCCACCGAGCCGCGCCGAGGCCTGCGGCTGTTCGCCCTCGGCCAGCGGGACGTGCCCGCCGAGCCGCTCGGCCAGCGCCCCGGCGTAGTCCGGGTCCCCGCAGACCACGGCGGTCAGCTCGCCGGCCCGCGCCGTCAGCCCGCTCGCCGGGTCGTGCAGGTCGGCCTTGTCCGGCCTGGCCAGCGCGGCCTCGGCGGTACCGGTGATCCGGTCCAGCGAGAGCACCCGGACGGCCCGCCCGGCGGAGACCCGGGCCACGCTCCAGGCGTGCGCCGCCTCGCCGAGGATGCGCAGCGGAGCGGCCAGGAAGGCCGTCGCGCCGTACACCGCGATCAGGGTGCCGACGGCGAGCTCGCCGGAGGCCACCAGCCGGGCGCCGTACCAGGTGACGCCGACCACGAACAGGCCTGGCAGCAGCACCTGTTGGGCCTGCATCAGCGACCAGATCCGGGACGACCGGACGGCCGCCGCCCGGACCTTCTGGGAGGCGGCCCGGTACCGCTCCAAGAACAGCTCCTCGCCGCCGATGCCGCGCAGCACCCGCAGCCCCGCGACGGTGTCGGCCGCCAGCTCGGTGGCCTTGCCGCCGAGGGCGCGCTGCTGCTCGTAGCGCCGCTCGAACGGCCCGATCAGCGGCCAGACGGAGGCCGCCAGCACCGGGACGCCGAGCAGCACCCCGACACCGAGCACCGGATCGACCGTCAGGACCGCCACGCTGACGGCCAGCCAGACGATCACCGCAGCCCGGACCCGGGCGACCAGCTCGACGTACCAGCCGATCCGCTCGACGTCCCCGCTGCCGACCGCGACGACCTCGCCGGTGGCGATCCGGCGGGACAGCCCGGCCCCGAGGTGCGAGGCCTGCCGGGCCACCAACTGCCGTACGTGGGTGGCCGAGTGGATCCAGTTCCAGACCGCCTGACGGTGCAACAGCACGGTGCCGACCGAGGCGCCCGCGCCCAGCAGCAGCAGGAGCCCGGCGGCCCGCCAGATCCCGCCGGCGTCACCGTCCACGGCGGCCTGCACGCCGAACCCGAGCGGTATCGGCAGGGCGGCCTGGCCCCCCATCTCGATCAGCGCCCAGAGGGTGGCGAGCAGTTGCCCGCGCCGCTGGCTGCGCTGCAGCCAGCGCAGGAAGGCCAGGGGTGAGGAGAGGTCGGGACTGCCGGGATCGGCCAGCGGCAGGGGGGTGAGCAGCATGACACTCCGATACGAGCGGTGCGCGGGTGCGGGGCACGGGCGCACGGGGGAGCCAGGGAGCAAGGGGGGCAGGGGGCACGGAACGCCTCAGTGCCGTGCGCACAGCACGCACGGCGGCCGAACGGCAGGCGGCCCGAGCCGACGGGCTGAGGATGCGCGGCGCGGCGGCACGGCGCCCGGCGCGGCATCGACGCTGCGTCCGGAGCGGACACCGGACGGACATGGAATGGGCACGAAGGGCCCGGGATTCAGGAGGTCATGGCCGCGAGCCTGCCAACCTCCGTGTGATCCGCGCAACAGGTTTTTTCGCCGGTGAGAGCGCGCGCCACTCCCAACCCGCCCCCGCCAGGCCCGCACTCCCCCTGTGCGCCCCCGCGGGTTCCCCGCACGATTCCCGCGAGTCCCCCGCACGTCCCCCACTAGGGCGCTTCCACCCCGCCCCCCGGCCGACCGCCACCCCCGGCCAAACCCCCGCAAAGCTTCACCCAAGATTCGCCCGTTCGGCGGGAACAATCACACCGGGGCACCAGTTGCCCCCACTGGAACAGCAGGACGATCAGGAGGGCACCTCTTCCCGTGAGCACCATCCCCACCGTCACCCTCAACGACGGCGCGCAGATCCCGCAGCTCGGCTTCGGCGTGTGGCAGGTCCCGGACGCCGAGGCCACCCCCGCCGTCCGCGCAGCGATCGAGGCGGGCTACCGCTCCATCGACACCGCGGCCATCTACGAGAACGAGACCGGCACCGGCGCGGCGATCACCGAGGCGCTGGCGGGCGGCGTGGCCCGAGAGGACCTCTACGTCACCACCAAGCTGTGGAACTCGGGCACCCGCGACTGGTCCGGCGAGCAGGGCCGCGACGCGGTGCTGCGCGAGTTCGACGCCTCGCTGGCCAAGCTCGGCCTCGACCAGCTCGACCTGTACCTGATCCACTGGCCGCGCCCGATGCACGGCGACAGCTACCTGAACATCTGGAAGGCCTTCGAGCAGCTGAAGGCTGACGGCAAGGTCAAGTCGATCGGCGTCTCCAACTTCGGCGCCGAGCAGCTGACGCGCCTGCTGGACGAGGCCTCCGTCGCCCCGGCCCTGAACCAGGTCGAGCTGCACCCGTACTTCCCGCAGACGGAGCTGCGCGCGTTCCACGCCGAGCACGGCATCGCCACCGAGGCGTGGAGCCCGCTGGGCCAGGGCAAGGAGCTGCTCGCCGAGCCCGCACTGGTGAAGATCGCCGAGAAGCACGGCCGCACGGTCGCCCAGGTGGTGCTGCGCTGGCACCTCCAGAGCGGTGTGATCGCCATCCCGAAGTCGGTCACCCCGTCCCGGATCCGGGAGAACCTGGACGTCGCCGGCTTCGAGCTGGACGCCGAGGACCTCGCGGCGATCGCCGCCGTGGCCACCGGCAAGCGGATCGGCCCGGACCCGCAGGAGTTCGACTGGAACTGACGCGCCCGGGGTCCGGGCTCCCGGGCCCCCGAACCGTCTGACCACCCGACCGTCCGACCGCCGGTCACACGAAGACCGCCCGCACCCCTACGGGAGCGGGCGGCCTTCGGTGTGCCCCGATGCGCCAAAGCCCATGGCCATGGACCCTCAGCGTTTTGGCGAATCGTTTTGGCTACTGTGGCGAACTTTTGACCTACAGCCTGCCCGCCTTGGCGATGAGCGCGAGTGCGGCCTCGTGCTCACCCTCCTCCAGCGGAGCCAGCAGCAGCCGCTGGACCTCGGCCACCCCAGCGGCCGAGCGGTGCAGCAGGTCCTGTCCCGCCGGTGAGAGCGAGAGCAGGTTGCGCCGTCCGTCCGAGGGGTCGCGCCGGCGCTGCACCAGACCGCGGCGCACCAGCCGGCTGACCATCTCGGCCATCGTGGCCTTGTCCAGCGAGGCCAGCTCGCCGACCGTGCGCTGGTCGGCGCCCGGTTCCAACTCCAACGCGTCCAGCACCGCGTACTGCGGAGCCGTCAGCTCGGCGCCCACGTGCTCCGACCAGAGCTTGGTGTGCACCTGCTGGCTCACCCTGATCAGGTAGCCGATCGCCCGCTGGGCGTCCAGTATCGGCCGCGCGTCGGTGATGACGGCGACCGCCGCGGGCTCCAGCCTGGCTATCTTGGCCATGACCCTGACGATCTCGACCTGTTCCTCCGCCGTGAGCGGCTCGAACAGGACGCGCTGAACGCGGACCACACCACCGGTGGCCTCGCGCACCGCCTGGGCGCCGCCCTGCGAGAGGGCCAGCAGCTTGCGCCGGCCGTCGGCCGGGTCGCGCCTGCGTAGCACCAGGCCACGGCGGACCAGCCGCGCGACCATCTCGGCCATCGTGGCCTTGTCCAGCGAGGCTCGCTCGCCGACCGTCCGCTGGTCCGCACCCGGTTCCAGGGCCAGGACCAGCAGCACGGCGAACTGCGGAGCCGTGAGATCGGCTCCGACGTGTTCGGACCACAAGCGGGTGTGAACCTGCTGTGCCACGCGAATCAGGTGTCCTGGCGACTGCTGCAGTCGCGTAGACACGCGGGTTGTCGGGATCTCCCCCAGCACCATGTATCCGTCCCGATGTCACACCCGGTGTGTGTGGGACACCCGGGTGGGGCAGTAACGGCGAGTGGGCGTCCAGCTATGAGGGAGGGCGCTCCAGCCGTGCAGCCGGTGGCTGCTGGCGGACACTATACAAACGGCGGGCCCTTGCTGGCAGGCAGGGGCGGATAGTAGACGCAGGTTCGGCAACATTGGCATATTTACTCGCTGCGAAGGGCTTGCAGTAACCCGTTCTCAGCAGAAAGCCGACCGGTCGGTCCTTACCCACCGTCACCTGCGTCTCTCCACCCTGGCCGCGCTCCCTACCCGCCGGTAGGGTGTGGCCACCCTCTCCGGGGGCTCTCCCCGGGAGGTACTCCCGAGAGAGACGAGAGCGAGCATGACCGAGCAGAGCACCGCCCCCCGGGTCGCCGTCGTCACCGGCGCCGCCCGCGGTCTGGGCGCCGCCACCGCCGTCCGGCTGGCCGCCGACGGCTACGCGGTCGCCGTCCTGGACCTGGACGAAGCGGCCGGCAAGGAGACCGTCGACCGGATCACCGCCGCCGGCGGCAGGGCGCTCGCCGTCGGCGCCGACGTCTCGGACGCCGAGCAGGTCCAGGCCGCCGTCGACCGGGTGGCCGCCGAGCTCGGCGCCCCCGTCGTCCTGGTGAACAACGCGGGTGTGCTCCGCGACAACCTGCTCTTCAAGATGTCCGAGTCCGACTGGGACACGGTCATCAACGTTCACCTCCGCGGCGCCTTCCTGATGACCCGCGCGGTGCAGAAGCACATGGTCGACGCCGGTTTCGGCCGCATCGTCAACCTGTCCTCGTCCTCGGCCCAGGGCAACCGCGGCCAGGCCAACTACTCGGCCGCCAAGGCCGGTCTCCAGGGCTTCACCAAGACTTTGGCCATCGAGCTGGGCAAGTTCGGCATCACGGCCAACGCGGTCGCCCCCGGCTTCATCGCCACGGACATGACAGCCGCCACCGCGGCCCGGGTCGGCATGGACTTCGAAGACTTCAAGCGGGCCGCGGCCTCTCAGATCCCGGTCCAGCGGGTCGGTCAGCCCGAGGACGTCGCCCACACCGTCTCGTTCCTCGCGAGCGAGGGCGCCGGCTTCGTCTCCGGCCAGGTGATCTACGTCGCGGGCGGCCCCCTCGACTGAGCACGGAACCTACACAGGGTTACCACGGAGTGGGAAGCCGGGCGCACCGGCCTCCCACTCCGTTTGCTTTACCGGGGCTTTTGCAGAACCATTCGACGACCACACTGACTTTCGATCCTGAAATAGCGGAAATCACCCCTCGGACCACCCCTGGTCGGCCCAATTGTCGATTTCCCGGGAAAATGACAATTACCACCGGAATAGCCCTGTCCGGCTGGGTAAGGTCACCCCGTGCAATCCAGAAGTACCCCCGCTCCCCTTCCGCGCCAGGGGCCGGAGCACCGCACCGCCGCAACCGGCCGCCTGGACCGTCCCACCACCCCCGCGCGTCCCCTCGTCCCGCTCGGCCCCGACCCCGGAGAGCCCGGCTGGCCACCGATGAGCCGACGGCAGGCCGCCCTCCTCGCCGTCACCCTCGCCGGCTACCTGCTGGTCCTGGCCGGGGTCCTGCTCAACACCGTGCTGGTCGACCTCGACTGGTCGGTCCGGCTGCTGCGCCCCTACGAGCGGTGGCCCCGGCTGGAGCCACTGCTCGACACCTGGGTGGTCGCCGGGCAGCGCGGGCCCTCGGCGATCGCCGCCTTCGTCTGGCTCGGCTGGCGGGCCCACCGCCTCGGTCGGCTGCGCCCGCTGCTGGTCATGGGCATCGCCCTGTTGTTGCTCAACGTCACCGTCGGCGCGGTCAAGATCGTCACCGGCCGGCTCGGCCCGCACTACGCCCAGTACGTCGGCTCGCCCGAGCTCTTCTCCGGCGGCACCATCTTCCCCTCCGGCCACACCGCCAACGCGGTGGTCACCTGGGGCGTGCTCGCCTACCTCGCCGTCCGCTGGCGGCGCACCGGCGCGGTGATCGCCGCCGCCACCGCCTGCTCGATCGGTCTGACCACGGTCTACCTGGGCACCCACTGGGTCACCGACGTCCTGGCCGGCTGGGCTGCCGGACTGCTCGTCCTGCTCTCGCTGCCGCTGCTGGAACCGCTGGTCGCCGCCGCCGAACAGCGGCTCCACCGGCGCTTCGGCCGCCGGCACCTGCCCTGCTGAACCCGGGCCGGCCCGAACCAGAACCGACGGCACGCCGCGGTCCTACCCCTCCCAGCTGCGCTCGACCACACCGTTGCGCACCGCGAGGTTGAGCCGCCCCTGCCGGTACTCCATGGTCATCAGGTCCCCCGGCTCCAGCACCCGGACCGACGCCCAGCCGTGCCGCCGGGCCAGCTCCCGGGCCCGCTCGATCCGCAGCCCCGCGTACCCCTCGCCGTCCTGGCCCGCCGCCCCCGAACCGGAGCCCGCACCCGAACCCGAGCCCGAACCCGCCGCACCGGACCCCGCCCCCACCGCGCCCGAACCCGACATCGTGCCTCCCCCGGCTCGCCTCCGCGGACGTACGCTGGAATCGTAGCCCGACCCACGCGGTCCGGAGGTGAACGGCATGCGCACCACCACCCCGCGCCGGTGGCGCAGCGGCACCGAGCCGGCCACCGCCCGCAGCGACCTCAAGCTCCGCTACCTGCTCTCGCTCACCTTCACCCCGCTGTTCGCCCTGGCCACGGTGGGCTTCGCCGTCTGGGCGGCCGTCTCGCCCGCCTACGGTGCGCCCAGCCGGGGCACCCTCACCGGCTTCGCCGTGGCCTGCGGCCTGCTCACCCTGTTCGCCGCCGTCGATCTCGTGGTCGTCATCCGGCGCCGCCGGACCGAGCTCTGACGCGGTGTCTCCCATGGAGTGGGAAGTCGACCCGGCCGACTTCCCACTCCGTGCCGTCGGCTTCCCACACCGTGCGGCCCACGCCCCCTGCCCCGGCGGCCTCAGCGCCCGCCGACCGCCTGCTTGACCAGCGTCCGCCCGAAGTCCCACATCAGTCCGCTCCCCCGGTGGGCCTCGTCCATGATCTCGGTGAAGGCGTCCACGAACCGGTCCACGTCGCTCTCGGTGATGATCAGCGGGGGGATCAGCTTGATCACTTCCAGGTGGTCCCCCGACACCTGGGTCAGGATGCGGTGCCGTTGCAGCAGCGGCACGACCACCATCTGCGCGAACAGCCCCTTGCGCGCCGCCTGGAGCGCGGTCCAACCGGTGCGCAGCTTCAGCGACTTGGGCCGGCCGAACTCGATCCCGATCATCAGCCCGCGCCCGCGCACCTCGGCGAGCAGCTCGTACTGGTCGACCAGCGCGGTCAACCGTCCGCGGAAGTAGTCGCCCACCTTGCGGGCGTTCTCCACCACCTGCTCGTCGCGCATGACCTCCAGGGTCGCCAGCCCGGCCGCCATCGCCTGGGCGTTGGACCCGAAGCTGGCCGAGTGCACCAGCACCCGGTCCATCGAGGAGTACACCTTCTCGAAGATCCAGCCTTTGCCGAGCGTCGCCCCGACCGGCACGTACCCGCCGGACAGCGCCTTGGCGGCGCAGACCAGGTCGGGCAGCACGCCGTCCTCGTGCTGGTAGGCGAAGAACTCGCCGGTGCGGCCGATGCCGGTCTGCACCTCGTCGCAGATCAGCAGCGCCCGGTGCTCGTGGAGCAGCGCCTGGGCGGCCCGCAGCCAGCCCGGCGGCGGCGCCTGGACGCCCTTGCCCTGGATCGGCTCGACGATCAGCCCCGCGACGTCGCCGCGCTTCAACTCCTTGGCCAGCGCGCCGAGATCGCCGAGCGGGACGGCGGTGTCCGGCAGCAGCGGGTCGAAGCCCTTGCGGAAGCCGCTCTCCCCGTTGACGGAGAGCGAGCCGGTGGTCAGCCCGTGGAAGGCGTGGTCGGCGTAGAGGATCCGCTTCCGCCCGGTGGCGTACCGGGCGAACTTGAGCGCCGTCTCCACCGCTTCGGTGCCGCTGTTGCCGAAGAACACCCGGTCCAGCCCGGGCGCGTACGACAGCAGCCGCTCGGCCAGCAGCCCGGGCAGCGGTGAGCAGTCGAAACGGACCAGGTCCGGCAGGTCGAGGTCCATCACCTGCTGGACCGCCGAGCGCACCACCGGGTGGTGGCGGCCGAGCGCGAAGATGCCGAAGCCGGCCAGCATGTCGAGGTACTCGTTGCCCTCGGTGTCGTAGAAGTACTGGCCCCGGGCGCGCTCGTAGTACTTGTCGAAGCCGATGGTGTGCAGCATCCGCGGCAGCTGCGGGTTGAGGTGGCGGCCGTGCAACTCGTAGCGCTCGCTGCCGCGTTCGGCGATCAGCGCGGCGAGGTCGAAGGCGGGGCGGTCTGGTTCAGCCGGCATGGCGCGGGTTCGCTCCTCGGGTCGGTAGCAGGTTCTTGGCGAAGACGGCGGTCTGGGCAGCGACCCCGGTCCCGGTCAGCCCCGCCTCCTCCAGGATCTCCCCGCGCGAGGCGTGGCCGAGGAACTCCTGGGGCAGGCCGAGCACCCGCACCGGCACGTCCACGTCGGCGTCGCGCAGCGCCTGGGCGACGGCCGAACCGACGCCGCCGGTACGGCCGTTGTCCTCGACGGTGACCACCAGCCGGTGGGCGGCGGCGAGTTCGGGCAGCACCGGGTCGACCGGCTTGACCCAGCGCGGGTCGACCACGGTCGCGGTGAAGCCCTCGGCGAGCAGCAGCCGGGCCGCGTCCAGGCAGGCGGAGGCGGTGGTGCCGACCGCGACCAGCAGGATCTCCTGCGTCCGCCCGGTCCGCAGCAGCACGTCCACCCCGCCGGTCCGCTCGACGGCCGGCACCGCGGGCCCGACGTTCCCCTTCGGGAAGCGCACCACGGTCGGGCCGTCACCGACCTCGACGGCCTCGCGCAGCTGGGCGCGCAGCTGTTCCGCGTCGCGCGGCGCGGCGAGCCGCAGGCCGGGGACGACCTGGAGGATCGACATGTCCCACATGCCGTTGTGCGAGGCGCCGTCCGGCCCGGTCACCCCGGAGCGGTCGAGCACGAAGGTGACGCCCAGCCGGTGCAGGGCGACGTCCATCAGCACCTGGTCGAAGGCCCGGTTGAGGAAGGTCGCGTAGACCGCGACCACCGGGTGCAGTCCGCCGGTGGCCAGCCCCGCCGCGCTGGTGACGGCGTGCTGCTCGGCGATCCCGACGTCGAAGGTCCGCTCCGGGTAGGCCTTGGCGAACGGGGCCAGGCCCACCGGCTGGAGCATGGCCGCGGTGATCGCCACGAGGTCCGGCCGCTCGGCTCCGAGGGTGAGCAGCTCGTCCCCGAACACCGAGGTCCAGGAGACCCCGCCGCTGGGCGAGATCGGCAGGCAGGTGTACGGGTCGATCGGGTTGACGGCGTGGAAGCGGTCGGCCTCGTCCTGCTCGGCCGGCCGGTAGCCGCGGCCCTTGACGGTCAGGCAGTGCACGATGACCGGTCCGCCGAAGTTGCGGGCCTGGCGCAGCGCCTGTTCGACCGCGCCCAGGTCGTGGCCGTCGATCGGTCCGAGGTACTTGAGGCCGAGGTCCTCGAACATGCCCTGCGGGGCGAAGGCGTCCTTGAACCCCTTCTTGGCGCCGTGCAGCGCGTCGAAGATCGGCTGGCCGACCAGCGGGGTGCGCTGCAGGGCCTCCTTGCCCAGGGCGAGGAAGCGCTCGTAGCCCTGGGTGGTGCGCAGGGTGGCCAGGTGGTTGGCGAGGCCGCCGATGGTCCTGGCGTAGGAGCGCTCGTTGTCGTTGACGACGATGACCAGCGGCCGGTCGCGCGCCTCGGCGATGTTGTTGAGCGCCTCCCAGGCGAGCCCGCCGGTGAGTGCGCCGTCGCCGATCACCGCGACGGTGTGCCGGTCGTGCTGGCCGAGCAGCCGGGCCGCCTTGGCCAGGCCGTCGGCGTAGGAGAGCGCGGTGGAGGCGTGCGAGTTCTCGACCAGGTCGTGCTCGGACTCGCCCCGCGCGGGGTACCCGGAGAGTCCGCCGCGCATCCGCAGCCGGCTGAAGTCCTGGCGGCCGGTGAGCAGCTTGTGGACGTAGCTCTGGTGGCCGGTGTCGAAGACGATCCGGTCGTACGGCGAGTCGAAGACCCGGTGCAGCGCGATGGTCAGCTCCACCACGCCGAGGTTGGGCCCGAGGTGGCCGCCGGTGCGGGTGACGGCCTCGATCAGGAAGTCGCGGATCTCGTCGGCGAGCAGGGGCAGTTCGACGGCCGGGAGCTTGCGCAGCTCGGCCGGGGACGTGACGCGGGAGAGCAGTGACATGGGTTCACCTCACGACTCGGAGCGGTGCGGTGGTGCCTCCACCCGGCCCGGGCGCGGGCCCGGCCTGGCTGCGGGGGCGGAGCCGGCCCGGGCGCGGGGCCCGGACCGGGGTGCCGACCCGGAGGTCGGCTCCCGGCTCAGCGGCCCTTGTTGCCGTTGACGGTCTCGGTGATGGCGCGCAGCGACTGCTGCAGCGAGCCCATCGTCGCGAGGACGGCGGTCGGCTCGTAGCCGCAGTGGGCCATGCAGTTCTCGCAGCGCGGGTCCTTGCCGCGGCCGTACTTGCTCCAGTCGGTCTTCTCGACCAGCTCGCGGTAGGTCGGCACGTAGCCGTCGGCCATCAGGTAGCAGGGCCGCTGCCAGCCGAACAGCGAGTAGTTGGGGATGCCCCACGGGGTGCACTCGAAGTCGGCCTTGCCCTCCAGGAAGTCCAGGAAGAGCGGGCTGTGGTTGAGGCGCCAGCGCTTGCGGTTGCCGTCGGCGAAGGCCGCGCGGAAGAGCGCCCTGGTCTGCTCGACGCCGAGGAAGTGCTCCTGGTCGGGGGCCTTCTCGTAGGCGTAGGCCGGCGAGATCATCATCTCGTCCACCTTGAGCTCGTCGTTGAGGTAGTCCAGCACCTCGATGACGGTCTGCGGGGTGTCGGTGTTGAAGAAGGTGCTGTTGGTGGTGACCCGGAAGCCGCGCCGCTTGGCCTCCTTGATCGCGGCCACCGCCTCGTCGAAGGTGCCCTCCTTGGCCACCGACTCGTCGTGCCGCTCGCGCATGCCGTCGATGTGCACCGCGAAGGTGAAGTACGGCGAGGGCGTGAACTTGTCCATCTTCTTGCGCATCAGCAGCGCGTTGGTGCAGAGGAACACGTACTTGCGGCGCTCGACCAGCTGCCGGACGATCTCGTCGATCTGCGGGTGCATCAGCGGCTCGCCGCCGGCGATCGAGACCATCGGGGCACCCGACTCCAGGACCGCGCCGACCGCCTGGGCGACGGGCATCCGCTGCTTCAGGACGCCCGCCGGGTGCTGGATCTTGCCGCAGCCCTCGCAGGCGAGGTTGCAGGCGAAGAGCGGTTCCAGCTCCACGATCAGCGGGAATTTGTCCCGGCGCTTGAGCAGCTTCTGCTGCATGAGGTAGGTGCCGACCCGCACGGTCTGGCGCAACGGCATGGCCATGGCTAGCTCGCCTCCTGGGGGAGCGTCGAGGATGTGGGGTGGTTCAGGTCTGCGGAGCCGGGCGCGCGCTCCTGCCGGTACCAGTCGACTAGGGCGGGTACCGTCGCCCGCAGGGTCCGCCAGGCGCGCACCCCGGCCGGGAGGGTGCCGGGCCGCAGCAGCTCGTGCGCGGGCGTGTCCACCACCACCCGCAGGACGGCCGCCGGCAGCACGGGCCGGACCTCGCGCAGCGCGGCCAGGACGGCGGCGGCCTCCATGTCGACGGCGAGCGCGCCCTGGAGGTGCAGCGCCCGCCGTTCGATGCCGCGCACCACGTGGTCGGCGGTGTGGTGCACGCCGGTGTGCACGGTCAGGCCGCGCTCCTTCAGCGCCCGGGTGAGCTCCGCGCCGGAGTCGAGCGGGTACAGGTGGCCCTCGGCGTCGCGCACGCCGTCGGCGGCGACCACGTCGCCGGGCAGGACGCCCGGGCCGAGCGCGGCGCCGAAACCGGCCACCACCACGGCGCCGTAGCCGGTCGGCGCGGAGCTGAGCAGGCGCCGGACGGCCAGCCCGGCGCGGCGTCGGCCGACCCCGGTCCGCACCAGCACCGGGGACCCGCCGGTCGCACCGCGCCAGTCTCCGCCGCGCAGGGCCCAGACCTCCGGGCCCAGGGCGCAGAGCACCAGCAGGGGCGCGGTGGTCACCGCGCCGTCCCGATCGCCGGGGTTCCGTCGGTCCGGCTCGTGCCCGGGGCGCCGTTGAGGTAGCGGCCGAGCGCGGTGACCGGGAAGACCAGCCGGTACAGGTGGTAGTTGATGGAGAAGTCCCACGGGAAGCCGGTGCCGGTGAACTGCGGCTCGTCCCAGGTGCCCTCGGGCAGCTGGGTGCGCACCAGCCACTCCGCGCCGCGCTCCACCGCCGGGTTGGCCCGGCCCTGCGGCCCCTCGCCGGCCGCGAGCAGCGCCATCAGCGCCCACGCGGTCTGCGAGGCGGTGGACTCGCCGCGCCCGGCCCAGCGCGCCGGGTCGTCGTAGGAGCGCATGTCCTCGCCCCAGCCGCCGTCGGCGTTCTGCCGGTCCTCCAGCCAGCGCACCGCCCGGCGGATCGCCGGGTGCTCGTCGGGGACGCCGGCCGCCACCAGGGCGGGCAGCACCGAGCCGGTGCCGTAGATGTAGTTGGTGCCCCAGCGGCCGAACCAGGAGCCGTCCGCCTCCTGGTTGCGCAGCAGCCACTCGATGCCGCGCCTGGTCCGGGGGTCACGGGAGCGGCCGGTCTCGGCGAGCATCTCCACCACGTGCGCCGTGACGTCGGCGGACGGCGGGTCGACCACCTCGCCGAAGTCGCAGAACGGCAGCTTGTTGGGCAGCGTGCTGGTGTTGTCCACGTCGAAGGCGCCCCAGGCGCCGTTCTTGGACTGCATGCCGAGGTTCCACAGCACGCCCCGGTCCACCGCCCCGTCGACCTTGGCCGGGTCGGGGTGGGCGACCCGGCGCAGCGCGAGCACCACCTCGGCGGTGTCGTCGATGTCGGGGTAGGTGTCGTTCTCGAACTCGAAGGCCCAGCCGCCGGGGGCGAGCCCGGGCCGCTTCACGGCCCAGTCACCAGGCTTGCGGATCTCCTCCCGGAGCATCCAGTCGACGGCGGAGACCAGCGCCGGGTGGTCGGCCGGCACCCCGGCGTCGACCAGGGCGATGGTGGCCAGGCAGGTGTCCCAGACCGGGGACTGGCAGGCCTCCAGCCAGCGCTTGCCGTCCTCGGTGTGCACGGTGAAGCGGTCGAAGGAGGAGAGTCCGGCCTTCATCACCGGGTGCTCCAGCTCGTAGCCCTCCAGGTGCAGGGCGATCAGCGAGTAGACGGCGGGGGGCTGGATGCCGCCCCAGCAGCCGTCGGCCTCCTGGCGTTCGACGATCCAGCGGCAGGCCTGCGAGAGGGCCAGTCGGCGCAGCGGGCGGAAGGCCCGGCGGTGGTAGGCGTGCAGCGCCTTGTCGAGGCGTTCGAAGAGCCCGTCCCAGGTGGTGGCGGGGGCGAGCGGCCGGTGGGGGTACGGGTCGTTCGGGTCGGTGTGCAGCTCGGTGAGCGGGAAGGGGGCCGGACGGACCGGGCGGTGGGAGGACACGACCGTCAGCGGGACGATGGTCTGGCGGGCCCAGCAGCCGAAGGCGTAGATGTTCAGCGGCAGCCACCTGGGCAGGAAGATGATCTCGGGCGGCATCTCGGGCAGCCGTTCCCAGGGCCACCAGCCGAACAGGGCCAGCCAGATCCGGGTGAACACCCGGGCGGCCGCGATGCCCCCGGCGGAGCGGACGTAGCGCGCGGCGGCCAGCATGTGCGGGGCGTCCGGGTCGTCCCCGGCCAGCTTGAGGGCGACGTACGCCTCGACGGTGGTGGACAGCTCGGGCGGCCCGCCGTGGAAGGTGGACCAGGTGCCGTCCTCGCGCTGCTGGGAGCGGATCCATTCGGCGGTGGCGCGGGTCTGCTCCTCGGTGCGGATTCCCAGGAACTGGCGGAGCAGTAAGTCCTCGGCGTCCATGGTGACGTTGGTCTCCAGGTCGCCCTTCCACCAGCCCTCGGACGACTGCAGGGAGAGCAGGTGGGTGGTGGCGCGGGCCAGGGCCTCCCGCGCGTCGGCCGGTCCGTGGTCCGTCTCACCGGCCGGCCGCGGCTGGTCGGTGTCCTCGGGCTGCCACCGCCCCGTGCCCAGCAGGGCCGGGGGGCGGTCGCCCACCGCGACCGGCTCGGAATCGTACTCAGGGTCGAGCCGGCCGTCCGCGGTTGCTGTCAACGTAACGTCACCTCTCTCGTACCACCACGAATTCGGCGAGTGCGACGAAGTGCTCGCGCACCTCGTCGGTCATGGGCACCTCGTCCAGGGCGGCGAGGGCAGTCGTGTGCTGGCGGCGGGCCTCCTCCTGGGTCCAGGCGCGGCCGCCGGCCTCCTCGATCAGCGCGGCGCGGGCGGCGAGCTCGGGCTCGCTCTCCTCCCCGCGTCCCTTCGGGTCGGCCAGCTGTTCGGCGAGTCGGCGCGAGGCCGCTCCGCCCTCGGCCAGGGCGGCGGCCACCGGCAGGGACTTCTTGCGCTGGCGCAGGTCGCCCCAGTGCGGCTTGCCGGTGACCTCGGTGGCGCCCCAGATGCCGAGCAGGTCGTCCACCGCCTGGAAGGCGAGGCCCAGGTGGTGGCCGTAGCTCTGGAGCGAGCCGGAGACCTTGTCGTCGGCGCCGGCCAGGACGGCGCCGATCGCCGAGGCGGCGGCCAGCAGGGCCGCCGTCTTGCCGCCCTCCATCTCCAGGCACTCGGCGACCGTGACGCTGTCGCGCTGTTCGAAGGCGACGTCCATGGCCTGGCCGTCGATCAGCCGGCGGGTCGCCGTGGTGAGCAGCCGGACGGCGCGCGCGGCGTCGGTGGCGCTCGCCCCGCCGGTCACGGCGGCGTCGAGCAGTACCTCGGTGCCGAGCGTCGCCAGGGCGTCGCCGACCAGGATCGCCTGGGCCGGCCCGAAGACCGTCCAGGCGGTGGCCCGGTGCCGTCGGGTCTCGTCACCGTCCATCAGATCATCATGGAGGAGGGAGAAGTTGTGCACCAGTTCAACCGCGACCCCACCGGGCACGCCAACCTCGGCCGCCGCGCCGGTCGCCCGGGCGGACAGCAGCGCCAGCGCCGGGCGCACGGCCTTGCCGCCGTCCCCCGTCACCGGGGTGCCGTCCCGGTCGATCCAGCCGAAGTGGTAGGCGGCGACGGTGTCCATGGGTGCGGCCAGTCGGGCGACGGCGGCCCGTAGCGGCGGGGTGCAGAGCGTACGGCTGCGGGCGAGCAGCTCCGGCACCGAGACCGGTTCGGCGTGCGCCGTGCCTCCGACGGCGTAGCCGGTGCGTGACTCCACGTGCGTTCCCTCTTCCTCGTGGTGCCAGGCCGCACGGGGCGGCCGGGCGCTGTCGGTGCGGCTGGTGTCGAATCGAGTGCCGGTGCCGATGCCGGTGGTTCCGGCGGTGCCGGTGGTGCCGGTGGTGCCGGTACGGCCGGCCGGGCCGCTCCCGGTGGATGCGCCGGTGCGCTCGACGGTACGCCCGTCGGCTCTGGCGGGCTCTCCGGCGGCGGGGCCCGCCGTCACCTGGGCCACCTCCCGTCGCCGCGGTCCACCGGCGTCCGGGTGCCGGTCGCGGCGAGCGCGGCGTCGGCCGCGGCGTGGCCGCTGCGCACGGCGCCCTCCATGGTCGCGGGCCAGCCGGTGGCCGTCCACGAGCCGGCCAGCAGCAGGCCGGGGACCTCGGTGCGGGCCGAGGGGCGCAGCGCCCCGTTGCCCGGCGCCGGGTCGAAGGTCGCGGTGCGCTCCCGGGTGACGAAGAAGTCCAGCACCTCGGCCTGGGCCGCGGCCGGCAGCAGCCGGCCCAGCTCGGGCAGGTAGCGGCCGCGCAGCTCGGCCACCGGCAGGTCGATCTCGTCCTGCGCGGCGGACTGCGACAGCGCCAGGTACTGGGCGCCCGGGTGGGCCCGGCCCGTCGGGGTGGCAGCGAGGCCGGAGTGCGCGGTGCGGTCGAAGACCCACTGGACCGGGGAACCGAGCGCGGCGAAGAACGGCCGGCGCAGCACCTTGCGGTCGTAGACCACGTGCACGTTGAGGATCGGGGCGGTGCCGAAGCCGGCCAGCCGCTCCTGCCCGGGGATCGCGTTCGGCGGCAGCAGCGCGGCCGCGCTGTCCTGGGCGCCGGCCAGCACGACGGTGTCGGCGGTGAGCAGTTCCCCGTTCCCCAGCTGGCCGCCCTCCAGCCGGACGGCGTGCTGCGGCACGGCCGGCTTCAGCTCGGCCACCCGGGCCCGCAGCAGCACCCGGACGCCGGCCCGCTCCAGCTCGGTGAGCGCCCGGTCGTGGTGGATCGTGCCGAGCGGGACGGCGGCGATGCCGATGTCCGAGGCGCCCGGGTCGGAGAGCAGGCCGGTCTTGAACACCATCCCGGCGAGCGCCAGCGAGACCTGGTCGGCCCGGGCGTTCAGGGTGGCGACGCCGACCAGGTCCCACAGGGCGGCCTGGGTGGCGGCGTTCTGCCCGTTGCGGCGCAGCCACTCGCCGAAGGAGACTTCGTCCAGCGCCGGGTCCGCGAGGTCCAGGCCCCGCAGGGCGAGCGCGCCGCGGACCACCCGGGCGCGGTCGGCCGGAGACAGGTGCGGGTAGCGGGCCAGGCTGCCGGCCAGGTGCAGCGGGACGGGCAGGCCGGCCCGGCGCAGTCGGCCCAGGGTGCGCACCGGGGCCGCCCGCGGCCCGCTGACGGAGAGCACCGGGATGTCGAGGCGGTCCTGGAGGTGGACCAGCCGGGAGGCGCCGAGGCGCTCCAGCAGGCCGCGGTAGGCGGTGCAGCAGCGCAGGTAGACGTGCTGGCCGTTGTCGACGGTGAGCTCGCCGCGCTGGAAGGAGAAGGCCAGGCCGCCGAGCCGGGGCCGCCCCTCGGCGAGGGTGACCCGGTGACCCGCCTCGGCGAGCCGCAGCGCGGCGGTGATCCCGGCGAGGCCGCCGCCGACCACGACGGCGGCCGGGCGCGCGGCATCGGCTCGCCCGGTCATCGGCCCTCCCCCTCGCAGTCGGTGGACCGCCCGCGGGCGGTCCCTGAAGAAGATCCTCGTTTGTTCAACACGGAACTACCCGCACGTGATTCCCAGCTGACACAGCGTGACAGAACTGTTGCGAGAATCAAGAACGCCCCCCGGCGAGCCCGGAAAGCGCCACGTACGCCTTCTCCCAGCCCGGCAGCGAGACCCGGCCGCGCAGCACCGACTCCGGTTCGGCGGCGATCCGGCCGAGCAGCCGGTGGTAGATCCCGGCCATCGCGGCGGTGCAGGCTCGGCTGCGGCGGTCGAGCATCGGCAGCAGCCGCAGGCCCTCCTCGAAGGCGGCCTGGGCCCGGGCGGCCTCGAAGGCCACCAGGCCGGTGAAGTCCGCGCCGACCGGCGGCTCGGGCAGGGCGAAGCCCTGCTCGCAGCCGAACCGGACCAGGTCCTCGGCGGGCAGGTAGGTACGGCCGGTCAGGGCGTCCTCGCGCAGGTCGCGCAGGATGTTGGTGAGCTGCAGCGCCAGGCCCAGGGTGTCCGCGTAGCGCGCCCCGAGCTCCGGGTCGTCGCAGCCGTAGACGCCCAGCGAGAGCCGGCCGATCGCGCCGGCCACGCAGCGGCAGTAGACCTTCAGCTCGTCGTAGGTCTGGTACTCGGCGCCCTTGAGGTCCATCTCGACGCCGTCGATCAGCTCGTCGAAGCCGCCGAGCGGGATCGGGAAGCGCCGGGCCGCGTCGGCCAGGGCGACCTTGATCGGGTCGGTGTCGTCCTCGGCGACCACCCCGGAGCGGACCTCGTCCACCAGTTCCCGGGTGCGCACCAGCGCCTCGGCCTTGCGGTCCTCCGGGAGGTCGCCGTCGCCGATGTCGTCCACCCGGCGGGCCAGGGCGTACAGGGCCGACATGGCCAGCCGCTTGGGTTCCGGCAGCAGCCGGATGCCGTAGCTGAAGTTGCGCGCCTGCAGCCCGGTGACTGCCTCGCAGTACCGGTACGCCGCCATGACCTGGGCCGACGCCAGTGGTGATGCCGCCACGCGGGCGTTCACCTTCCCTTCGCGAAGATGGCCGCCGCCTTCGCTGCGAGGCGGCGCTTGTCCGGCTTCGCCTGCTGGGCGAGCACGTCGTACCCGGCGTCCTCGACGGCCGCCAGGGCCGCATAGCCGCCTGCGGTGAATCCCGCCAGGAGCAGTCGAAGCCTCCCCCGAACCGTACCTACCAATGGTGCGCCGCGGTCGAGCAGGGTGCGGGCCCGCTCGACCTCGAAGGCGATCAGCTCGCGCACCGCGCCGTCGGCGGAGGGCGCGGCCAGGTCGGCCTCGGTGACGCCGAAGCGGGCCAGGTCCTCCGCGGGCAGGTAGATCCGGCCGTGGGCCAGGTCCTCGGCCACGTCCTGGATGTGCTCGACCACCTGGAGGCCGCTGCACACGGCGTCGGAGAGTTCGATCCGCTCGGGGGTGGAGACGCCCGCGATGGCCAGCACGAGGCGGCCGACCGGGTCGGCGGAGAGGGTGCAGTAGCCGATCAGGTCGTCGAAGGTGGCGTAGCGGGAGGTGGTCTGGTCCACCCGGTTGGCCTCGATCAGACGGCGGAACGGCTCGGGGGTCAGGCCGTGTCGGTCGACCAGCGGGACGAGCGCGCTCATCAGCGGGTGGCGGGGGCGGTCGGCGCCGACCGCTCCGGAGCCGTCGGCGGCGCGCAGGGCCGTCTCGAAGACCCGGTCGAGGTCCTGCTCCAGTCCGTCGAGCAGGGCGAGCCGGAAGGCGGTCTCCTGCGGAGTCGGCGGGCCGGACTGGTCCGAAGGGGTGGCGGGGGGCGTCTGCTCGACCCCGAGCAGCCGGGCGGTGGCGGCCGGGTCGGCCAGGTCGCCGTCGCCGGCGTCGTCGACCAGGCGGGCGAAGCCGTACACCGCCATCAGGTCGTCACGCCAGGCCGCGGGCAGGAAGAACGGGGCGACGGGGAAGTTCTCCGCGCCCGCCTTGTCCAGGGTCTGTCCTGCGGAACCGTTCACCGGCGTATCTCTGGGCTGGGCCGAAGCCGACACTGCTGTCACTCCCCCGTTCTACACCGCTTGGCACGACCGGCCCGACTCGGACACGCGTCCGAGCGCGGGCGTCACGCACGGCACACCGCCCCCGCGACCACCAGGCTGACACGCCCGGGCGCGCCGGAGAAGGGCGCCCCGCCGGGGCACCGGGCGCTCACCTCCGCGCCGGGCGGCGGGAAAGGCGCGGGGCCGGCTCCGGAAGCTCCGGAACCGGCCCTGCGGGGAGTGACGGGGACTACGGTCGCTCGCCGCGCTCGTAGCGGCTCACGACCTCCTCGGTGGGGCCGTCCATGACCAGCTCGCCGGCCTCGATCCATATCGTCCGCTCGCAGACCTCGCGGATCGAGTTGTTGTCGTGGCTGACCAGGAAGACCGTACCGGCGGACTTGCGCAGCTCGTCGATCCGCCGCTTGCTGCGCTGCTGGAAGGCCTGGTCGCCGGTGGCGAGGGCCTCGTCGATCAGCAGCACGTCGTGGGTCTTCGCGGCCGCGATCGAGAAGCGCAGCCGGGCGCCCATGCCGGAGGAGTAGGTGCGCATCGGCAGGGAGATGAAGTCGCCCTTGTCGTTGATGCCGGAGAACTCGACGATGTCCTGGTAGCGGGCCCTCACCTGGGCCGGGGTCATGCCCATGGCCAGGCAGCCGAGGACGACGTTGCGCTCACCGGTGAGCTCGTTCATCAGCGCGGCGTTGACGCCCAGCAGCGAGGGCTGGCCGTTGGTGTAGATGCCACCCTTCTCGGTCGGCAGCAGGCCGGCGATGGCGGCCAGCATGGTCGACTTGCCGGAGCCGTTGGAGCCGATCAGGCCGATCGCCTCGCCCTTGTACGCGGTGAAGCTGATGCCCTTGACCGCGTGCACCTCGCGCACGCCGGAGGCGCGCTTGCGGCTGATGATGCGGCTCAGCGCCGAGGTGGCGCTGCCCTTGCCGGAGCCGGCGCCGTGCACCTTGTAGACGATGTGCACGTCGTCGACGACGACGGTGGGCTCGCGGGCGACGTCCGCGTCCGTGACGGTGTCGTTCTTGCTCAGGTCGATGTCAGCCACGGCCGTACTCCTCCTCGGCCTTCCAGAAGAAGACGTATCCGACGACGAACATGCCCACGCCCCAGGCCAGGCCGTACGCCCACTGGTGCGGCGGGAGGGTCTGGTGCACCGGCTGGTGCGGGTTGTAGATGACCGGCGCGAAGGCGTGCCGCAGCAGGTCCATGTAGATCGACGCCGGGTTGAGCGACATCAGCGTCTGGATGTAGTGCGGCCAGTGCGTGATCTTGTCCTGGATGCTGAACATCACACCGGACAGGAACATCCAGGCGCGCATCACGAACGGGATCAGCTGGGAGATGTCACTGGTCCGGGAGCCGAGCCGGGCCATCACCAGGGAGATGCCGGTGTTGAAGAGCGTCTGCAGGAGCAGCGCCGGGATGATCAGCAGCCAGGTCCGGCCCGGGGTGATGCCGGCGGCGAGCACGGTGACGACCAGGACCACCATCGAGATCAGCAGCTGCTGGAGCTGGATCACGGTGAAGGCGATCGGGAGGCTGGCCCGGGGGAAGTGCAGCGCCCGGATCAGCCCGAGGTTGTCGGAGATCGCCCGAGTGCCGGCCTGCACCGCGTTCTGGGTGAACTGGAAGACGAAGACGCCGATGCACAGCCAGGCGATGTAGGTGTTGTCCGGGAAGCCCTGCTTGCTCGCCAGGATCACGCCGAAGACCAGGTAGAACACCGCGCAGTTGAGCAGCGGGGTCACCACCTGCCACAGCTGGCCGAGCTTGGCGTTGGTGTACTGGGCCACCAGGCGGGCGGTGGCGAAGGCCCAGATGAAGTGGCGCCGGGCCCAGAGCTGCTTGGAGTAGGCGAACAGGCCGGGACGGGCGCCGCTCACCGCCAGACCGTACTTGTCCGCAAGCTGCTTGGGGGTCAGGCCCGCGTCCGCCCCCCTGGGGGCCGAGAGGCTGACGGGTTCACTCACTGTCGACACATTCGTCCTTCACGCGGGATCGGTCGGGGCGGCCGGTCGGCGGGGTCCGCCGGTCGTGCGCCGATGGGGATCCACTGGGATCTCGGGGGAGCCGGCCGGTGTGTGGGCACCGGCCGCAGCGATCGATCATCCGATGCGGATGCCATCAGATGTGATCAGATGATCGGAGGTCGGCCCAGCCTGGTCAGTCGCCAGACGGTACGCCACCGCATGGGCCGCCGCGCACCGCAGGGTTCGCGCCAGCCCGCCCGGAACCCGCCCCACCAGGCCTTCAGCGCCTCCGGGGAGGGGCGGCGGGCCAGGGTCAGCAGGAACCAGGTTCCCAGATAGAGAGGCACCAACAGGGCCGGAAGGTTCCGCCTCGCGAGCCAGACCCGGTTGCGGGCCACGTTGTGGAAGTAGCTCGCGTGGCGGGCGGGCGAGGTCGTGGGGTGGTGCAGCACCACGTCCGCCCGGTAGTCGATGGCCCAGCCGGCGTCCAGCGCGCGCCACGCGAGGTCGGTCTCCTCGTGGGCGTAGAAGAACTCGGCGGGCAGCTGCCCGGCCTGCTCGAACACCTTGCAGCGCACCGCGCTCGCGCCGCCCAGGAAGGTCGTCACCCGGGACGAGCGCAGCGGGTCGCTGGCGCGCAGCCTGGGAACGTGGCGGCGCTGGGTGACACCGGTGTCCGGGTCGGCGATCCGGAAGGAGACGATGCCCAGCTCCGGGTCGGCGGTGAAGGCCTCGCGCAGCAGGCGGGCCGAGTCGGTGCGCGGCAGGTTCCCGTCGTCGTCCAGGAAGAGGACGGCGTCGACCTCCGCGCCGTCCCGGCCGAACAGCTCGATGCCGACGTTGCGCCCGCCCGGGATGCCCAGGTTCTCCGGCAGCTCGACGGTGCGCACCCCCTCCGGCAGCGGGGGCAGCTTCACACCCTGGCCGACCACGGCCAGCTCGACCGCCGGGCCCTCCTGGGCGCGGACGGCCTCGATCAGGGCGTTGAGCTCGGCGGGCCGGTTGCCCATGGTGATGATCACGGCGCCGAGGCGGAAGTCCTCCGCGGTGCCCGGCGCGCTCATCGCAGCCTGCTGGAGAGGACGATGCTCAGCAGGTGCAGCACGGTCTGGAGCATCGCGATCGCGGCCAGGACGACCACCGCGAGCCGGGTGAAGAGCAGCCCGCCGTGCACGGCGTCGGCGACGCCGGCGGCCAGGATGAGCAGCGAGGCCTCGACCGCGCCGACCAGGCGGTGGAACTTCAGGAAGGAGGCCGCCCGGCGGGCCCTGGCGACGGAGGCCGACCGCGGCACCGAGGCGCTGTCCTCGACGGCCGTCAGGCCGCTGCGGGCGCGGGCCACGTCCACCAGGTCGGTCTCGGACTTGATCAGGATCGCGCCGAGCGCGGCCAGGGTGCCGAGGAAGGCCCACTCCCAGTGCGACCCGGTGCCCTCGCGGTGCAGCAGGTCGGTGGCGCGCAGGCCGAGGCCGGTCAGCAGCGCCGCCTCGGACATGTAGTGGCCGACCCGGTCCAGGTAGACGCCGGTGAGCGAGGTCTGCCGGCGCCAGCGGGCCACCTCGCCGTCCACGCAGTCCAGCAGCAGGTAGACCTGGATCAGCAGGGCGCCCAGGACGGCGCCCGCGATGCCCGGCAGGACCAGCGCGGCACCGGCCAGGATGCCGGTGACCATCATCAGGTACGTCAGACCGTTGGGCGTGATCGCCGTCACGGTGGAGAGCACCCGGGTGATCCGCAGCGAGATCCTCCGCATGTACAGGCGACCGGCCCAGTGCTCGGCGCTGCGGCGCTGGAGCATGCCCTCCGGGTGGATCACCGCGCGCAGCTCCTCGATCGAGGGCCGGCGGGTCAGGTCCACCGGGGGCCGTTCGGCGCCCGCGGTGGAGGGGTCAGCTGTTGACGGCTTGGACATAGTCGGCGTACGCGTCCCTGATTGCGGAAGGGGAGAGGTCGAGGTGTTCGAGGATGGTGAAGCGCCCCGGTCGGGTGTTCGGAGCGTAGTGCACCGCTTCGGTGAACTCCGCCTCGGTGAAGCCGATCTGAGCCGCGGTCACCGGCAGTCCGTGGCTCGCCAGGCGCTCCACGATCAGACCGGTCAGCTCGCGCTCGCCCCGCAGGAAGCTGGCGAAGGCGGCGCCGAGGCCGACCTGCTCGCCGTGCTGGGCGGACCGCTTGGGATACAGCACGTCCAGGGCATGCGAGATCTCGTGGCAGGCACCCGACGAGGGCCGGGTGCTGCCCGCGATGTTCATCGCGATGCCGGACAGTACCAGGGCCTCGGCGAGCGCCGTCAGGAGGTCCTGGTCCTGGGTGCTTCCCGGGTGCCGCAGCAGGTTCTCGCCCGCCGAGCGGGCCA
Organism: Kitasatospora sp. NPDC057512; assembly: GCF_042802135.1. Classification (NCBI taxonomy): domain Bacteria; kingdom Bacillati; phylum Actinomycetota; class Actinomycetes; order Kitasatosporales; family Streptomycetaceae; genus Kitasatospora; species Kitasatospora sp. NPDC057512. The sequence continues at coordinate 1,379 of NZ_JBHVET010000005.1, read as the reverse complement.
TCGCCACGGCCAGACCGTCCACCGGCTCGCCGGTCACCGCGTGCGACAGCTCCCAGTCCGCGCACGCGGAGATGTTGGAGACGACGTCGCCCACGCCGGCCGCCACGAAGCGCTGCGGGGCCTGCCGGATCACGTCCAGGTCGACCACGATGCCGATCGGGCTGGGCACCCCGTAGGAGCCGCGGCCGGCGTCGTTGTCCAGGGTGGAGACCGGCGAGCAGATGCCGTCGTGGGCCAGGTTGGTGGCGACCGCGACCAGCGGCAGGCCGACCCGGGCCGCGGCGTACTTGGCGGCGTCGATGATCTTGCCGCCGCCGAGGCCGACGATCGCGTCGTAGTGCCCGCCGCGCATCGCCTCGGCCAGCCGCACCGCGCTGTCCAGGCTGCCGTCGTCCACGTTGTACCAGTCGGCGCCGGGCAGGGCCGGCTCCAGGCGGCGGCGCATGGCCGAGCCGGAGCCGTTGCTGATCGCGACCGCGATCCGGCCCGAGGCCGACAGCCGCTGGTCCGCGAGGATGCCGCCGAGCGCGTCCAGCGCGCCCGGGCGGATCTCGACGAACAGCGGCGACGGGACCAGTCGGGTCAGTACCGGCACGCGATCTCCCGCGCCTTCGCCAGGTCGTCGTGGTTGTCGACCTCGACCCAGGAGACCTCGCCGATCGGCTGGACGTCGATCCGCAGGCCGCGGTTCACCATCTCCTGGTAGCCGTCCTCGTAGTACAGCTGCGGGTCGCGCTCGTAGGTGGCGCGCAGCGCGTCGGTCAGGTCGGCGGCGGCGGACGGGTTGATCACCGTGACGCCGATGTACTCGCCGCTCGCCTCGGCCGGCTCCATCAGCTTGGTGATCCGGCGCATGCCGGTGGCCGGGTCGACGACGACCTTCATCTCCTCGTCGGCCAGCTTCTTCACCGTGTCGAGGGCGAGCAGGATGCCGGGGGCGGTGCCGGCGTCGGTCAGGCGCTGGTTGCCCTCCAGCATGGTGCGCTGGACGGAGGCCGGGTGGACGGTGTCGCCGTTGGCGAGCAGCAGGCCCTCGGCGAACAGGTCGCGGGCGCACCAGAGCGAGTAGGCGTTGTTCCACTCCTCGGCCTTGTCGTTCTCGACCAGGTGGAGCTTGACGCCGTACTTGCTCTCCAGGGCGTCCTTGCGGTCGTACACCGCCTCCTTGCGGTAGCCGACGACGATCGCGGCATCGCGCAGACCGACCTCGGCGAAGTTGCCGAGCGTGAGGTCCAGGACGGTCCGTTCCCCGTCGACCGGCACCAGCGCCTTGGGCAGGGTGTCGGTGTACGGGCGCAGTCGGCGTCCCGCACCGGCCGCGAGCACCATCCCGATCATGCGGGGCCTCCCTCGTACGACTCCAGGTCACCGTGGAGGAT
>NZ_JBHVET010000004.1:0-41922 GCF_042802135.1 Kitasatospora sp. NPDC057512 | reverse complement strand
TTAAAACGGAGTTGAATTATTTCGATTCAATTGTTTCAAAAATCGGATGTAATGTCATTGATGTAACAAATAAAGCGGTAGAAGAAACAGCGAATATCATTATTAATATGAAGCGACTATAGAATTAAGAGGTGCCGGCTACGCCGTCACCATGCGTAGTGTGGCCTCGGCTGCGCCTCGGCGGGCGGGTGGGTGGTTGGGAGTATTCGCCTGCGGCGAATACATGGGGTTGTGCAGGCTTGTTGGGATGGGTATGGGGCGTCGCTGCGCTCCGCCTTTCGGTGGCTTTTCCACGGGCCTACGGCCCGTCAATCTGTCGGCATTCCCGCCGAGTTCGGCTAGTGCTTTCACGGACCTACTCGGACAGATTTTCTGACATTGTTTCCCGGGCTGCGCCCGGGGGTGAGCGTTGACGATGTGACGCGAAATTCAGGTAGTAGCCCGTCCCTCCGTCCGGGGAGGGGTGCCGGCCGGGCCTGCGGCCCCGGGCGTTCACGATGTGACGCGGACTTCGGGTATCAGTCACAACCTCCCCCTCCCGGCCCCTCCCCGAACTCGCCCGGCGTGGTGCTCGGGGCCGGTTCCACCGCCTGGTTGCTGGGGTGACGGCCCAACCGCCGCCCCTGGGGGCGGGCCTGCGGCCCTCACCCCCGGCTCCCGGACCGCTGTCCCCGGGCGTACCCGCCCGGGCCCCTGTGGCGGGCCCTCACAGGCGCCCCGACGACGGGCCCTGACGAGCCCTCAACCGCAAATCACGGACCAGCATCCAGAGCGATTCCGGCGGCGTTCCGAGCCTGTTTCCAGGAGCACCGTACAGCCCTATCCCATCCTGCCGCAACCGGGCGCGAGACGCGAATAGGCAACCTCGCGGAGACTGCCCGCGACAGCCCTATCCGGCTTCACCATAGGTGAGAATCAGGATTGCAATCCAGCCCACTATCGAAGCGAAACAGGAAGCCGCGCGAGGCGCAGCGCCCAGAAATCGGATTCGAACGCGCCAGAAAGGGGCCTACGGACCTCTCCACCGGCACGGCACCCACCATTCCAGCCCAGCCGAGAAATACGAGGAGGGCGGCCCCGGAGAAATCACCAGAAACACGGCACCAAACCGAACACCGGGCCAGGACGGCGGCCAGGGCGGCGCAGCAGTGTGGGCGGCTTGATGGGTGGGGCCGGTGCTGACGAGCCGTCCCCAGGCCCTTTCTCCCCGGACGCCGGTTAGGCCGTAACCGCCCCCGCGCAGACCGGGAGGTCTGCCGTTCCGTCTCCAGTGCAGGACACTCCGGTACCCGCCCCACCCACACACCACCCTAGAAACCCCCACCGACACACACCCCGGCCACGCGGCCCGGACGGGGACCAAGCCGGTCACCAGGACACCCACGGGCACAGCCCGGACCGCGGGGCTGCGGGGAGCAGCGCGGGCGCAGCGGGACGGCCCGGCGGCCGACCAGCACGGCGGCCAAGGCCCAGCAACGGGGCGGCGGGCAGCAGCCGGGGCCGGCGGACCGAGTGACGGCCGGTAGCGTGCCGTCGTGACCTCTCCCGCCATACCCGAGCCGACGCTGCCGACCCGGCAGCAGCTGAGAGACCTGCACGACTTCATCGACGGTCAGGCCTACGCCGCTCTCGGCCCCATCATCCTCATCCCGGGCACCACACCCCCTCTCAGGGACGAGCAGCGCGCCGTCATCAGCAACGCCGTCAACGCGGTCTTCGCCGCCTCCCAACACCTCTACCAGGCGTTGTGGCACCACCTCGGCCAGGACGAACCAGGCCCCGCCGCCCGGCACCTCCTGGGCAGCTCTCCAAGCCCTCGCCACCCCCTGGCGAGACCACCCCAGACAGGCACAGCACAGCACCAGCACCCCCGGACGGGCCCAGGACAGTGGTCAGAACAGCCCGCACCTGGCGGCCGGCGACACCAGCAACGACCACCACCCGCGGCCCCACCCAGCACCCTGTCGCTCCCACCTGTCACACCCCCACCACACACAGGGATTGAGGGGTATCCGCCCACGTCACACGGCACGACAGCACCCCACACGACAGGGGGCGTGACAGGCAACGCGACAGCACCCACCAGCCATCCAGGACGACGCCAGGACGGCCTCCTGGACGTCCTCCAAGGCGGCCTGACGGCCACCCAGCACCAACCCCCGCCACCCGACCGGGGCGGCGGCACCGCAAGGCTGGCGGAGGCGCAGCGAGGCGGGCAGGGCGCAGCCCGGCCCGAGCGGGACACGGACCCGGCCCGGACGGCGGCACAGCAGGACCGAGATGGCGGCCCAGACCCGCACGACGGCCACCCAGCAGCCCTACAGGCCCCACAGACCCACAGAACGCCCGGCAACCAGGGAAAACGGCACCCCAATGACACAACCCCACAGCCCCGAGCAACGGCCGCGCCCGACAGCCGGGACGGCGGCGCAGCAGACGGACAGGCGAGGACGAGACGAGGCGCAGCAGCACCCGCCGAAGGGCACCACCCAGAAGCGCGCGGCGCCGATCACCAGGGGCGGCATCCCCGGACGAAACCGAACACCAACCCCGCCACCACCCCACACCCCACCATTTCCCACCCGAATTAAGAACACCACCAGCAGCCAATCCACCAAAACAACCGCACGGAAATCCCAGCGAAATTCACCACCGAATACAGACCCGAAATACCCCGCCACCCCCACCAACAGGCCGACACGACCCACGACCCCGCCAACCATCACACACAGTCACCACACCAGCAACCAACCCACCACCCCAACAGGTCCAACCAAAGGTCCAGACAACTCTGCTCGTAGGGCTATTTCACGCCCACACAAGCCAACAGGTCACAAAGGAAGCTCGCGCAGGTGAACGGCGTCCGCCACGGACCGCGTGCGCCAGCGCCACCGGTGGGAGAGCGATGGGATGGGCAGCGCTCTAAGCCCTCCGGCAGGAGCACCACTCACAGACGGGAGGCCACCGTGATCACGCGCATCATGGGCAAGGGCCAAGTGAAGCTCGCCGACTCGCACTTCGCCGAGCTGAACAAGCTCGACGACGGACTCATTCCCGGCTGACCCGACAGCCCCGATGCCGCCCGCTACCAGCTCGCCCCCGGCGCTTCCAGGCCGGGAAGCGACTCGCGAGGATGAGAGACCACCCTGGTCACGGGCCGTCCGGCCGTCCCTGGGAGGATCTGCGCCATGACGACCGACATCCGCCGCGCCGCGGGAACCAGAACCATCTCCGACACCCTGCTTTCGATGTTCGGCATCCGGCGGCCGAGCACGGACAAGGACCTGGCCGACCTTCAGGCAGGCACCACCTTGCAGGTGTTCTGCTCCAGCCCGACGCTGGGCACGGTCAAGATGCTGTCGATCGGCAAGGGGCGCACCATCCCACACGCGGCGTCCGGCCACCTGTACCTCGCGGCTGACACAGTGACCTGGCGCAACCAGCGCACCGACGAAAACGTCACCCTCCAGGGTCCGTTCCGTCTGTCGCCGTCAGAACAGAAGACCCCGCACCCGAAGATGGCCCGCTTCGACCTGGCGGCGGGCAACGAGCAGCACGTAATCGTGATACCCAAAGCCGACGTCGCCTTGGTCACGCAGGTACTGGAAGCGGCTGACCGGTAACACGCCCGCCGACCTTCAGGTGCCCACCACAACCCACCGCCCCGCCCCAACTCACAATCTCGGTCACTTCAGCCCCTGACAGCGCTCTGACCTGCATAAACGCGCAGTGACCGAGCCCAAGGCCGACACCCCGCCCCCAAACACGAGCCCAACCCCACCCCACACTTCTCAACTAACCTGCAAACCACCAGCTCACAAACAAGACCAACCAGCGATTCACCGACCGGCCACATCAGAAGCAGGTCATGACCTCCCGATCGATCCGGCCGGTCGGCCGTACGAGCGGGTGCGTCACGGCCGCGGTACGCCGAGGCTGGAACGGTGAACGTGATCGTCGTCCTGGAGAACCCCCGCTCGCCCGACCTGGTGGTCGTGCACGCGGCCACGTCCGATCCGGACCTGCCGAGCAGCCCCGGCCCGGTCACCGCCTGCGGCCTCGACACCGCCGAGATGGTCAGGAATTCGTGGCAACCGACCGAACCCGGCCAACACTGGTGGCCACCCGAACTGCGCAGCCGAACCTGCCCACGCTGCGACCAGGCCATGCGAACCGCCTAGGGAGTGCGGCCTGTTGCGTGCTGAGCCTGCCGTCAGGACGGGCCCAGGCCGGGCAGCCGCCGCATCCCACCGACCGGCCTGCCGGGTCAGTCCAGGATCTGGATCAACTCCTGACACTGCGTGCTGTGCATGACGCGGGCCCGTGCACCGTTCACCAGAGGCAGGTATGGCGGCATGTGCCCGCACTCGACGTCGGCGATGATCGGGACGCCCAGCGGACCGAGAGCGTCAAGCACAGCCTGCTGCTGGGTGAGCGAGCTGGTGTCCCGGGCAGAGGGGCGGCCGACCAGGACGGCGTTCGCAGCGTCGAAGAAGCCTGCCAGCCGCATGCCGTTGCGGCGGCCATCGAACGTCTACTCGCCGAAGGGATCGAAACTGTCCCTGGCCTGCTCCTGCAGGTACTTCTCGATGTGTCCTGAGCTTTCGGGCCCGCCCAGGGGCGGGACCTTGCAGCCGTGATCGCGGGGGCAGTGGTCGATGGTGCCGGCGGACCGCCCCCGAGAAAGCGGCAGCAATGGAGAGCGATGCGTGTTGTCGGCCGATACGCAGGAACACGAGCACGGCCCCGCCCGCGCCGGCCGAGCCGCCGTCACGACCCACGCCTGCCAGCCGCGACGGTACGAGCGCAGACGGCGGGCGTACGGGGCGGGTCAGCCGGTCAGCCGGTGACGGTCTCGGCGTGCCGGTGGAGCGCGTCCAGGAGCGCGGCCTGCTGGTCGGCCAGCTTCCTGTCGGTGCGGTCCTTGTCCTGTTTGCGCAGCCATTTGCCGGGCCGAAACGTCGGGTCTACCTCGCCGCCGGTGCGGTTGGCCGGGCCGATCAGGGTGCCTCCAGCGGCGAGGTAGGCGAGCAGACGACGGTAGGAGCGGTTCCAGTCCGGCTCCAGACACCACAGCTCGTCCAGCTCGTTGAGCCTAGCGACCTGCTCCTTGGTCAGGTTGTCGGCCTTGCGCTGGCGGCGCATCCACGCGCCCACCGCGTAGTCGTCCAGCTTCGTGGTGGCCGGAATCGCAAGGTGGCCGTGTTGGTGGTGGAAGGCCTTCGCGTAGGCGTAGCCGCGCTCCCAGGCGTTGGCGTTCTTCGACCAGATCATGCCAAGCGCGTCCAGCTCCGAGACCCGGGCGGCGTCGAGCAGGCCGGCGCCGTTGAGGTGCCGCTGGCGGGTGAGCCAGGAAATCAGCTCCGCGTGCTTCGCCTTGTCGGTGGGGTCGAGGTGACCGTGCTGAAGGTGGAAGACCGCCGCGACGGCGTGCATGCGCTGCCACTCAACGGCCCGCGGGTTGAACGCCCTCAGCTTGACGGTCTGAAGGATCTGCGAGGCGTGCTGGCGGGCGTTGATCCGCAGCCACTCGATCGGCGACTCCAACGCCGCCAGCTGCTCGCCCTCACCGCTGGTCTCATTGCCGCCCTCCGAGGTCTTGGCCGCGGTTGTGTGCTGGGCGCCCTGGGAGCGGTGGGCGCGCAGCTCGGTGATCCGGCCGACCACCCGGGCGTCGTGCGCCGCGAGCGCCCGCAGGACCCGCCAGATCGTACGGAAGGAGCTGGCCTCGATCTCGGCGTCGGCCTCCGCCTTCACAGCCTCGCCGGCGTCGTGGACCTCGGCAGGGTGCGCGGTGGCGGTGTCGTCGCCCATCTCGGGGGTGGGCAGGTAGACCGGGATGATGACCCAGGACACTTTGCCCTGCCGGTAAGCCTGGCGCAGCGCCCGGCCGACGGCCTGGACGATGTCGATGACCGAGCTCTTGGGGTCCGCGAAGACGATCGCGTCGACGGCCGCGATGTCGATGCCCTCGTTCAGCAGGCGCGAGTTGCAGATGATGCCACACTCCTCGCCGTCCTCGCCGGTGGAGGCCTTGAACGTGGTGAAGGCGGCGCGGCGGTCCTTGAGGCGGTCGGTGCCGGCCACAGCGAGCGCTGTCAGCCGTTCCGGCCGCTCCGCGTCGGGTAGCAGCTCGGTGGTGGCCTGCATGGTCGCGGCGAAGTCGCGGGAGGCGGACACCCGGGAGTGGAAGGTGATCACGCGGCGCAGTTCCAAGTCGGCAACCGCGCGCAGTACCGCGATCTGCAACGCCAGTCTCAAGAGCTCTTCGTTGGAGCGCTGGGAGCGCAGGTCGGCAACGGCCGGGAGTTTGAGCAGTTCACGCAAGTCCTCGTCGGTGACCACCGGTACCAGTACGCGGTAGTCGGCGAGGTAGCCGTGTTCAATGCCCTGGCCGAGCGTCCAGGTGAAGCAGGTCTTGCCATAGATCCGTTCGTCGTCCATCGAGCAGAGCACAGGCAGGGCCTGGCTGTTGGTGTCGGCGGTGAGATCGGCCAGGCCGTCCTTGGCCCGCCGGTCGTCCGCGATCCGCGGGGTCGCAGTGAGGTACAGCCGGCGCTTCGCCAGGACCTGGCCGTCGTCGTGCACCGCGGCCCACGCTTTGCCCTCTGCGCCAGCCGTGCGGTGCGCCTCGTCGATCACCACCAGGTCCCAGGCCGGAAGGCCGCACAGTTGGTGGGCCCGGACAATCCGCTCCAGCGAGGCGTAGGTGGCGTATACGGTAACCGGCTCACCCGCCTTCTCGACGGCGACCAGGTCGGCGATCCGGGCAGCCTGCGTTGTCACCTGGCCGTGGATGCGGCCGCCAGCCTCGGCACTCTCCAGCGCCTCCTCCCGCGAACATGCCGCCACCGCCAGCCCCCGGCGACCGCCCCGCAACGACCAGGCCTCCGCCGTCTGCTCCAGCAGCTCGATCGTCGGAACCAGCACCAACACCCTGCCCCTCGCCGCCAAGCGCCGAGCGCACCCGGCGGCGATCAGCGTCTTGCCCGAGCCGGTCGCCGCGACCACCGTCGCGCGGCCTCCGTCCTTCACCTCACGCACCGCGGCCGCGACAGCGTCCTTCTGGAACCCGTGCAGCGGCAGCGGATTGACCATGCCGAGCGGCTGCGCCGGAACCGGCAACTCGGTGGTGGTGGCGGTCTCCACGGTGGTGCCTCTCTTTCTGCTGCTGCGAAGTGGTCCAGTTGGCCGGGCCCGCTTCACTGCAGGTTGATGCAGGAACCTCCCCTGGCCTGTGAAGGAGGTGTCTGCATCGTCCTACCGCAGTGGCACCGTATGGCCGAGGAGCTCGTGGTGAAGGGTCGTCTCGGCGGCCCTGCTGACGGGGGCGTACCGGGCAGGGCCGATTTGTGGAGGTCAGTAGGCCGGGGCGGTGGCCATGGCCTTCACGGTCGAGCCGTCCTGGCTCTTACGGACCTGCATCTGGGTGGGGATGCGCCGTCGCAGGTCGGCAACGTGGCTGACGACCCCAACGGTGCGGCTGTAGGAGCGCAGTTCGTCGAGTACCTCGAGGACCTCCTCCAGGGTCTCGTCGTCGAGGCTGCCGAAGCCCTCGTCGATGAACAGGGTGTCGAGCCGGCTGCCGCCGGCTTCCTGGGCGACCACGTCGGCGAGGCCAAGGGCCAGGGCCAGGGAGGCGAAGAAGGACTCGCCGCCGGAGAGTGTGGCAGTGTCACGGGTCTGGCCGGTCCACTGGTCAAGGATCTCCAGGCCGAGGCCGGAGCGGCCTCGTCCGCTCGTGCGCGCGTCGGTGTGGGAGAGCAGGTAGCGGCCGGAGGACATGCGTCCCAGGCGGGTGTTGGCCGCCTTCGCCACCTCTTCCAACCTGGCCGCCAGTACGTAGGCCTCCAGATGCATGCGGTATTGGTTGTCGCCCGAAGTCCCCGCGGCGAGGTCTGCCATGTGCTTGGCCACGTGGTGCTCTTCCAGGAGGGGTGCAAATTGCCCGATGTTCTGCGTGAGGTCGCCGATGTGGTCGAGCAACGTCTGGCAGCGGGCGCGGCTGGTGCTCTCGGCGATGGCCGCTGCTTCCGACCGATCGGCGGCGGCGGTGAGATCCGCCTCGGCGGCCTGCTCATCTGCCGGTTCCGCGGCGGCGGCCTCGGCGAGTTCCGGGTCCTGGAGTGTCGCCGTGTGCGTGGCCTGGGCTGTCCGCCAGGTGTCCAGTTCGCCTTCCTTCGCTGCCAGTTCGGCGCCGGTGATCACGGCGTGGCGGGCTTCCTCGGGTGTGGAGAACCCTGCGGCGGCGATCTCGATTGCGGCGGCCCGGCCTGCGCGCTCCAGATTCCCCGCGGTCACTGCCACTTGCTGGATCGCCGTCCGTGCCCGGGCGATCGCTTCCACTTCGGCGGTGAGTTCTGCACTGCGAGCGGCAATCGTTGGGGATCCGGCCAGAGCGTCGGAAAGGCGCAGGGTGAGGATCTCCTGTTCGGTGCTCTGGGTCTCCTGGCGGCCGCGATAGTCGCCGATGCGTCGGCCCAGGCTGGCGAGTTCGGATGTCCGGGTTGTGCGCGTCTCGTCGAAGGTACGCAGTTCCTCGTTCGCTGGCACAGCGTCTGCGGCGGCGGCCAGGAGGTCCTTGTGGGTCTGTTGGGCGGCGCGGTGACGCTGCTGCAGGTCGGCGGTCGTCTGCCCGTCGGCCAGTTCCTGGGCTGCGGTGGCCTCGGCCGTGAGCCGAACGAGGTCCTGTTCGGCTTGTTTGCAGGCCTGGTCGGCTTGCTGATAGGCCTCCTCCGCGCGGGCCTCGTCCTCTCTGCTCGGGTGGTCGGCGGCGGCGGTCGCCGGCCGGGGATGGACTGGCGAGCCGCAGACCAGGCAGGGCTCCTGAGGGCGCAGCCGGCTGGCGAGTTCACCGGCCATGCCATCGATGCGCCGGTCGCGGATCCCTCTCGCGTGCGCCGCGCTGTGGATGACGGCTTCCTTGAGCCTGTCGACGTCGGCCTGAGCTTTGGCAATGTCGGTGGCCAGTTCGTCGCGTCGGCGGGCTGCGGCGAGTTGCCGCTCAAGGGGCGGCAAGGCCGCAGCGAGTTCGTCGGCCTGGATCTGCGCCAGATGGGCCCTGTCGATCCGCGCGGTGTGCTCGGCGCGTCGGTTATCTGCCTGGTCCAACCAGTCAGCGATCTCGTCGTGGTCGGCCTGGGCTTGGCCCAGCTCGGCCTCGAGCTTGACGAGGGAGCCTGCCAGGTCGTCGGAGCGCTGCTCATCGTGGCGCAGGGCGTCGAGGCGGCCGAGGTCGTTCTTAAGCCGATTCTCGGCAGCGGTGAGGTTCTCGTCGGTGGCGTCACGCTGCGTGTCGGGCAGTCTTGTCCTTGCCTGGGCCTCGGCACGTTGGGCCTGCTGGTGGTCACGGTCTGCGTCGTCGAGGGCCTGGATGAGGGGCCGGGCCTGCTCGGCGCGGCGACCGCGTTCCAGGGTCGCCTGCAGGTTCTCGAAGGCCGGGGCCTGTGCTTGCAGGGCCGCGAGGGCTTCGGCGGCGGTGCGGTGGCGCCGCTGGCGCTCCGCCAGGATGCGGACCTGTGCGGCTCGGCTTTCCCGGGTGCTGTGGTGCGCTCGGGCGTCCCGCAGTACGGCGGTAGCCGCTTGGTGGGCGCCGGTGGCGTTGTCATGCACGGCTTGCGCCCAGGCGAGTGCCGCGGGGTGGGTAGTGTCGATGCTGTCCTGGGTGGGGGCTGGTTGCTCGACGAAGTCGACGATCGGGGCGCCGGCGGTGTCCTGGATGCGGTCGATGTCGCGCAGGACGGCCCTGCGGGCGTCGTCGCAGCGCTGACCGGTCTCCTTGGCGTGGTCCGTGAGCCAGCGGGCGATGTCACGGAAGCGGTGGGTTCCGAAGAGGCGTCCCAGAACGGTGGCGCGGTCCTCGGCCTTGGCCCGCAGGAACTTCGCGAAGTCGCCCTGCGGCAGCAGGACGACTTGGCAGAACTGCCCGCGGTTCATGCCCAGCAGGGCTTCGATCTCGCGGGCGACCTCCTGCTGGGTGGAGGTGACGGGCTTCCAGACGGCCCGGCCGAGGCTGTCTTCACCGTGCCGTTCCTCCAGGCTGGCCTTGGCCTGCGCCAGCGTGGTGCCGTTTTTGTCGCGCCGGGCCCGTTCCTGCTGGGGGGTGCGCACGATCCTCAGGCGGCGCCCCGCCATGCTGAACTCCAGCTCGACCTGGGTGAGCGTGGCGGGGTCGGCGTGGTGGCTGCGCAGCACCGTCTGGTGGCGCTCCCCCGGCACATTGCCGTAGAGGGCGTAGCAGACGGCGTCGAAGATGGTGGACTTTCCCGCCCCGGTGGCGCCGTGCAGGAGGAACAGCCCTCCCTGGGAGAGCGTGTCGAAGTCGATGCTCTGCCGGGTGCGGAAGGGGCCGAATGCCTGCAGGGCAAGGGTGTGCAGGCGCATCAGTGGGCTTCCTTCGCGGTGTCGTTCAGGCGGGTGGCCTCGACCGCCCGGCGCAGGAGGTCGTGTTCGGCGGGGGTGGGGGCATGACCGTTTCGGACGTGGTCGACGAACCCGGCGGTGATCTCCAGTTCGGTGCGGTGGCGGGTGCGTTCGGTGTATGTGGTGCTGCTTCGGGGGCCGCCGTCCTCAGGTTCGAAGGTGAGCTGGACGGTGCCGGGGAAGCGGGTGCGCAGGCGGTCCATGGCGTTGATGGGGCGCTGCGAGTCGGTCAGGGTGACGTGCAACCACGCGTCGTGCAGGTGTTCGTACCGGTGGTCGTTGAGGAGGTCGTCGAGGTGCCCAGTGAGGGTGTCCAGGATCCGGGGGCGAGGGCAAGGGACAGCTTCGGTGGTGAGGTTGGCGTCGGCGTCGAGGTCGACGAGCCAGGTGGTCTTGGCGTAGCCGGCTTCGGAGAAGGAGTAGGCGAGGGGGGAACCGCTGTAGCGGATGCGGTCGGTGACTTTCTGCGGGCGGTGAAGGTGGCCGAGGGCGACGTAGTCGATTCCCTCAAAGACGGCGGCGGGGACGGTGGGGATGCCGCCGGCGGTGATGTCCCGTTCGCTGTCGCTGGTGTGGCCACCGGTGACGAAGGCGTGGGCGAGGACGACGGAGCGGATGCCTGAGGGGCGGGTGGCGAGGTCGGCGCGGACGCGGTCCATCGCGGCGCCGAGGACGGCCTCGTGTGTGGGCTTGTCGGCTGCCATTTCCTCTCGGGTCAGGAACGGTTCGAGGTAGGGCAGGCCGTAGAACGCGACGGGTCCGTGCACGTCGTGCAGCACTGCAGGTGTGTGGCAGGTGACAGGGTCGGTGCGCAGGTGGATGCCGGCTCGTTCGATCAGACGGGACGTGACGCCAAGACGCTGGGGTGAGTCGTGGTTGCCGCTGATCATGATGACGGGGATCTGAAGGTCGGCCAGGCTGTTGAGCGCGTGGTCGAAGAGGGCGACGGCGTCCAGGGACGGGATGGCCCGGTCGTAGATGTCACCAGCGACGAGGACCGCGCTCACCTCCCGCTCCCGGACGACGGTCAGCAGGTGGTCGAGGAAGGCGCGCTGGGCGTCGATGAGGGACTCTCGGTAGAACGTCCGTCCGAGGTGCCAATCCGAGGTATGGAGCAATCGCATGGTCGCTGACCGTAACCGTTCGGGTGTGGTGTGCGGGCCGACTTCGGTGTTTTGGTCCGCAATGGTGATCTATGGGAATCGCTGGAACCCGGGAGTGCTGTGCCGCCGCCAGAAAGGGAGTGAGCAGCGGGCGCGAGGGCAGGAGATTGTCAGTGTGGCGGGAAAGAATGAGGCCAGAGAGGAGGAGAGATGACTTCCGAGCAAGGCTCTTTGCGTAGCGGTTTCCCTGCTCCGAACGGGTGCCGGTGGTGTGGCATCGACGAGCGAGTCCATGCAAGGCAGTGGGTGGAGGAGGCGGGCTGGCACGCCTGGGCCTCCCCGACCAGCGAACAACGCAAGGCCCGGATGAGGGCACGACGCGCCGCTCAGCTCCAGCAGGGCTCCGGAAATGATCAGCCCGCACTGGCGCGCAAAGCCTCGAATACCTTCCTCAGCTGCAACGGTACGTCGGAGGCGGAACCCAGGGATGTGGCCAGCTCGTAGACCATTTCAGGTTTACCGTCCGGGCTCTTACTTCCCTGATCCTTAATCATGTCCAGAATGTCCTTGCTGAATTTCCGGCCACCCCGGTGAGCCTTGAAGTGCACGGCCTCCCAGGGCTGCTCACTCTCGCGGCGCGGCCACTTGCGGTTGGCCACTCGGGCCCACTGCTCGTCCTCGAAGAGCTCCTCGAGTTCGTTGAAGTTCTCGGCCTCGCCGACGAAGGACACCTGTGTCGCAGGATCGAGGCCGAACTGGCGGAGCCGGTCGTCTTTGAAGAACTTGGCGACGTTGCGGCTGTCGGCATCGACCAGCAGCATGACGGTGCGGCGCTGGGCGGCGAGGTAGCGGGCGAGGTGGAGGGCGCCTTCGTTGTTGTTGCAGGCCCACAGGGCGATGCCAGCCGCCTGCAGGGACAGCCCCTGCGAGAGGCGGAAGAGCACCGGAATCGCCTGCTGTTCGGTGGCTCCCTCGACGGCGAGGAAGCAGCGCTCATGGAGCAGGACAGAGTTGCGCAGGCCAAGTGCGGAGGCGATCTGCCCGAGGTGCAGGTCGATGCCCTCATGCGTGTCGTCGACGAGGCGCTCGATGACGGTGCGGCCCGCTTCCAGGCGCAGGTGAACGACGTCGGCGATGTCCACCCCGTCGATGAGGTTCATCGAGTGGGTGGCCACGATTACCTTGACGGCGTCCGTCGTGCACTGGCGGCGGATGAGGTCCATCACGGTCCGCTGATGGGTGTAGTCCAGATGGGTGTCGGGCTCGTCATAGACGACGATCGTCTGGACGGGCGGCATGTCGTCGTCCGGTTGGGGGGCTTCCAGGAGCTTACTGGTCCACTCCCAGACGGCGAGGGCGATCCGGCGGTTGCTGCCGCGGCCGGACCTGGACAGATCGACCCGCTCGCCGTGGGAGCGTGAGATGTGCAGGTGCGCGTGCTTGAAGCCGTGGGAGAAGGAGACCTCCGGTTCGACGGAGACTTCCACGAGGTCCGGGCAGTGTGCCTTGATGTGCGCGCACAGGTCGGCGGCGTCGTCCTTGACCAGGCCGGTGACCTCGGACTCGATCGTCCGCAGGCGGCCCTGCAGACCGTCGTCCTCCAGGTGAGCCTGGTAGCTGCCGGCCAATGCCGTGTGGATGGCCCGGTCCGGGCTCTCGTCCTTCCCGCTGAACGACAGCAGCCTGGGCAGGCGTCGCGCCAACTGCTTGGGCAGGGCGGTCCATTCAGCGACCTGCGGAGACCGCGCCGCGTGTGCGGCCAGTGCCGCCTGCAAGTCTGCCTTGAGCCCCTTGCCCTCGGTCTGCAGCCCGAAGACTTCGACCATCTCCTTGAGAGCGGGGACGAGCAGCGAGCTGAAGTCGCGCAGCCTGGAGTCGCGCGGGAGCTGGGCCCAGTACTCGAGCAGGGGCGCGCTGTCGCCCTCCACTCGGCGTCGGATCCTCAGCTCGGCCGCAAAGCCCATCTCCTGTTCGGAGGTGTCCAGGGCGAAGCGGCCTTCAACCCATGTCGAGGCGCAGCGGGCCGGAGCGGCATCCGCTGCTGCCGGGTTGTCGTAGGTCCGGTCCTGTTCGACCAGGCGGTACCCTCCGAGGAGGAAGTCGAGGGCGGCGAGCACCGCGCTCTTCCCACCGTCGTTGTGGCCGGCCAGGATCGTCGGCGCGCTGACGGGGATGTTCTCGACCAACGTCAGCGAGCGGAACCCACTGACGGAGAAGTCCTTCAGGTGCACAGTTGCAGCCGCTCCGCTCTCCCCTGCCACCATGCAGCATCGCAGGCAGCAACCATCCCACGGCATAAGGTTTCTGACGCCACCTCCGCCGCAGGTGACCATCGTAGGCTCATCAGAACGGCACCCGTGCCGCGAGGGCGGAAGACCAGCAGGTTACCGGACGGTAGGACAGGCCTTCCGGCAGGTCCTGGCTGAAGTCTTCGCCATCGGCCTCCTCGACAGCTGGCAGCCACTCCCGAACGGCCTGCTCCAGCGGTCCCGCACCATCGCACCCGGCACCTCGCACGCTTCCGGAGCCCGGCCGTCGACATGCGCGGGGTGAACGCGCAGGACCGCACCAGCACGTTCACCCCCATCGCCGGGGGGAAGCCGCTCACCGGCAGGGACTGGATCCAGCCATGTTCAGAGGGGTAACGACGGGGCACCGTGGGACAGCATGGGACCCACGCGGACACCCGCGGACAATCACGGACTTCCACGAACAACGGAGGAGCCTGGCCTAACCCAGGCGGGCCGGGAGCAGCCGCCGTTTCGTCAAGGCGAGAGCGCGCCACACTTCCAGCATGCCGAGCTTTCACACCAGGAAGGCGATCGGTGACGCCCACGAACAACGCGTCACCCTGGAACTCAATCACCGCGGCTGGCATGTCAGCCCCTGGGGCCAGGGAATCATGGGCGAACCCATCCGCCTGGCCCTCCACGGAACCGACAGCTTCCTTCGCTGGACCCCCGACCTCATCGCGGCCCGCGAGGGGCAGATCGTCCTGATCGACTGCAAGAGCCGGATGACCAGCCGGACAAGCAGGCGGCATGCCCTCGAGAACGCCGCCGTCACTGCCCATCTCCAGCTCGTCGCCTGGACCCAGCTCCCGCTGTACTACGTCTTCGACAACCTCGACCTCCTCACCCCGAACGACGCCCTCGGCCTGGGGACCCACGGCCCCCGGACCACCGCCGGCTCCGGCGCGCCCTACCTCCTCGTCCCCGCCGACCGCGCCCTCGCCTTCGACCGTGTCTTCGGTCCTCCCCGCCGCACCTCGCTCCCCGGCGCGGCCTGAGAGTCCCACCTCCGCCGGCCGCCTTCATGAGCTTCGGCCGGTAGCATGTCCGGTCCGCCAGCGAGCGGGACGAGGCCACAACAGCAGTTGGCCGAGCACCGGGCAACTGCTGTTCACGTCATCCGCCGGTTCGACAATCAGGATCCGCAGTGTTCTCGCGCGGCGCCTCGAACTGTTGGCACCCGCCCGCATCCCGTGAAGGTCATCGGCGGGCAACCCACAAGGCCTGTCTGGGGCGGTTCAGCGGAATACGGCTTCGACCAAAGCCGCGCGAAACTCGCGTCGTTGGGCTGCGGAGGCGATATCCCGCAGCGTCGGCTCTCCGGTCAGGCCGACGCACATGACGGCGCTTCCGGTCTTCTCGAGCATGCGCCACATGTCGTCGGTGAGGCGGGCGGGCGTCGGCGTGTGGACGGTCTCCGGGTCGGCGCTCAGCCCGGACTCGTTGTAGAAGCCTTCGAAGGTGCGGTTGGCCGAGTTGAAGACGGCCTTCCAGCCGAGGTCTCGCTCGGGTACGGCGGGTGCCTCCCATGCGGGCCAGCCGAAGTGGTCCTGCACCGCGGCCGTCGCGGCGGATGTGTGACCGGACAGCACCAGGGTGACAGCGCGCACCTGATTTCCCGTGATGACGGTTGTCCTACCCTGAGGCTGGGCACTCACTGCGCCCGGCGCTGTCAGGCCAATGTGCGTGACCGCCATGTTGAGTTTGGACCACAAATCCTGGGAGCGTTCTGTCATACCCCAGGATCAGGTAAGTGGGGTGCGCGTAGGACCGTACCCGGTCGGTTCATTCTTTCGGGTGAGCGCGTGTGCGCGGCGGGCGGGAGCGCGCTTGGCCCCTGCCGGGAAGTTGGTGCTCAAGCAGGCCGCAGATGCGGGCTGCTTCGTCCACGGCTCTCCTGTACCAGGGGCGGGTTGCATGCTTTGCCGGCTGGCCTCCCGCCCCTCCGACTCCGCGAAGCGGCTGGCTGCGGCGATCAGATCAGCCAGCCCAGAGCGGTACGGGAAGATCGCTGCTGCGGTCGGCGGGGGCAGCGGACAGCCGGAGCGGAAAGTCGGGGCGTCCGGACAACCCGCTGTGCCAGCGCAGCGGCGTGCAACGGGTGGGCGACACGTGTGTGAAGCCGGTGGGCGAGCAAGGCGGTCGCATGGTCGGGCTCGGGTGGGAGTCGGCCGCCGACGGGTAGTGCGAGCAGCGTACGGCGCAGGCGGCGGGTGGCAGCTTCCAGCTGGCTATGGTCGAGCGGGCGGTCGTGGGCTGGATGAAGCCCGGTTCGTCCGCGTGGGACGGGAAGTGCGTGGCTGCTGCCTCCCACCGGGGGTACCGGTCGACGGGCGGCGGTCGGAGCCGTGTGGGGTGGACGGTGATGCGGCCCAGCGCCGGGGTGTGGGCGGTCAGCGCGGCCGGCCATGAAGGCGTGGTCGTCGTGCACCACGGTGAGCACGGGCAGGTCCGGGTTTCCTGGTCCCGGTTACCAGGTAGGCCGCCACTGCCCGATGGTGGCAGCGGGTGTGTGGTCCTCACGCGGCAGATGCGTCACCGTGTGTGCCATGGCTGCGGCGCCTTTCGGGGTTGAGGGGACGCAGCGGTGCGGAGCCAAGGACATCGAGGGCGTAGAGCAGGTCGGGATGGAGACGGTGGTGGTCCTCGGAATCGGTGAGGTTGCGTTCGGTCAGGAGTGCCAGGTCGGCGAAGGTGCAGAGCGAACCTCTGTCTGTGAACGGTCAGCGATTTCCCCCACTTCTGGGGCTTCGTGGTCACGGAATGGGCCAGGGTCGCGGTCACGAGTCCCCAAGGGGAAGTTGACCACGGCGGAAGCCTCGAATACCCCAGATCAGGTGGTTTGACCTGCGAGTTGTGGTTCCATCCGAATCGTTCAGGTTCCCCTTGGGCATCCCCGAGCCGGGTTGAGGGTCCTGACCGTCTCGGAGTCGTCACCGTCCCTCGACCGACGGGCCGAGAGGTCGACGGACACTCTGGATGGCAGGGAGAACGTTCACCGTGGTCGACATCGTCGAGATCTACGTCCACTGGTACGCAGGCCGGTCGAAGAACCAGCTCGCGGCCTCACTGGGGGTGGACCGCAAGACCATCAGGAAGTATCTGGCGCCGGCGGAGGCGTCCGGGATGGTCCCGGGTGGGCTGCCCATGAGCGAGGCGGACTGGGGCAAGCTGATCAAGAGCTGGTTCCCGGAACTGGCCCGGCGCCGGCTGAACCAGGTCACGTGGGCGGAGATCGAGCCGCACCGCGACCTGGTCAAGGGGCTGCTGGAGACGACCACGGTGACCACGATCCATCAACGCCTCAGAGACGAGGGGAAGTTGGCGGTGTCGTTGTCGACGTTCCGCCGGTGGGTGACCGAGAACCTCCCGGACGAGTCGGCCCGGTCGAAGGTGACGGTGCTGCGGGACGACGTCGAGCCGGGCTCGGAGGCCCAGATCGACTACGGCTTCCTGGGGCAGTGGATCAACCCGTCGACCGGCAAGCGGCACCGGATCTGGGCGTTCGTGATGGTGCTGCCCTGCTCGCGGCACATGTTCGTCCGACCGGTGGTTCACATGGACCAGCACGCCTGGACCCAGGCCCACGTCGAAGCGTTCCGGTTCTTCGGCGGTGTCCCGCGGCGGCTGGTGCCGGACAACCTGCGCACGGCGGTGGACCGGCCGGACCTCTACGATCCGAAGATCAACAAGTCGTATGCCGAGCTCGCGGCCTACTACGGCACCCTGGTCGACCCGGCCCGGGCGGCGAAGCCGAAGGACAAGCCGCGGGTCGAGCGGCCGATGCCCTATGTCCGCGACTCGTTCTGGAGCGGGCGGGAGTTCACCTCGGTCGAGCAGATGCAGGCCGAGGCCCTGACCTGGTCGACCGGCACTGCCGGCCGCAGGCAGTGCCGACCGCTGGGCGGCGCGAGTCCGCTGTCGGTGTTCGAGGCGGTGGAGGCCAAGGCCCTGCTGCCGGTGCCGGACAAGCCGTTCGTGCTGGCCCGCTGGTCCACCGCCGCAGTCGGCCCCGACATCCACATCAAGGTCGGCCGCACCCTCTACTCAGTGCCATGGAGGCTGATCGGCCGCAAGGTCGACGTCCGCTCCACCGCCACCCTGGTCCAGGTCTTCCACGAGGGCGAGCTGGTCAAGACCCACGCCGCACTCGACCAGGGCAAACGCACCGACAGAGGCGACTACCCGCCGGAGAAGATCGCCTTCCAGATGAAGACGCCGATCTGGTGCCGCAGCCAGTCCTCCGAGGTCGGCGACGCCTGCCGCGAGGTGATCAACCAGTTGCTGGAGGTCAACGCGCTCTACCGGCTCCGTGCGGCCCAGGGGATCCTCGGGCTGCGAAAGAAGTACGGCGACCAGCGGCTGGAGGCCGCCTGCACCAAGGCCATCACGGTCGGTGACCCCTCCTACCGCACCATCAAGGGCATCCTGATCGCGGGCACCGAGACCGACCCCGAGCCGGAGACCGGCGACGCCGGGGCCGCGGCTTTCCTCCACGGTCCCGAGGGCCTGTTCGCCACGAGCATCCCCTCCCAGATCTCCGGCGAGCCCGAGGGCACCCCGGGCCACGCTGACGACGCCGAGGAGGCCGCTCGATGAGCGTGATGGACACCGCCCTGCGCGAGTCGCTCAAGGCCCTTCGCCTGTCCGGGATGCTGGAGACCCTCGACGCACGGCTGATCCAGGCCCACGGTGGTGAACTCGGTCACCTGGACTTCCTGCAGGTCCTCTGCCAGGACGAGATCACCCGCCGCGAGACGGTCGCCTTCCAACGGGGCTTGCAGAAGGCGAAGTTCGAGCAGCAGGTCACTCTGGAGGAATTCGACTTCGCCGCCTCCCCGAAGCTGCCCGCGGCCCAGATCCGCGACCTGGCCGCCCTGCGTTGGCTCCATTCCGGCGAGTCGGTGATCTTGTTCGGGCCCGTCGGAGTCGGCAAGACACACGTCGCCCAGGCCCTCGGCCACCTCGCCGTCCGGCAGGGCGCGAACGTCCGCTTCGCGAAGACCAGCCGGGTCCTGGCGGAGCTCGCCGGCGGCCACGCGGACCGAACCTGGGACAAGCGGATGCGCGAGCTGATCCGACCCGACGTCCTCATCCTGGACGACTTCGCCATGCGGCAGCTGAGCACGGCCCAGGCCGACGACCTCTACGAACTGGTCTCCGAGCGGCAGGGGCGCTCACTGATCATCACCAGCAACCGGGCTCCCAGCGACTGGTATCCCCTCTTCCCCAACCCCGTCGTCGCCGAGTCGCTGCTGGACCGGCTGATCAACACCAGCCACCAGGTGATCATGAACGGCCCCAGCTATCGCCCGAACAAGCGACCCAAGAGCCCCGCCGAGAAGCTGCCAGCAGGGCAGAGCTGACCCTCTCCGAGCCCCGCTGGCCCCGCGGGCTCCTCGCCAGAGCCCGCGGCTACGGACACGCGGTGAACGAACCGGCCGCAGACGAAGTGGGTGCTGCCCCTAATCTGACAGCATCGGAACCCAGTAGTCCATCACCTGGCGCAGACGTTGGCGGTGGTCAGCAATCCAGTTGTCCGGCGGGATGAGTGGGACCCGCACGGTGACCATGGACCCGGACTCGTCCTCCACCACCACTTCCGGGCAGTCACGCTCACCGGCAAGCTGGATGAAGATAGACGGCCCGCGACTCATCTCCATCCAGGCCGCGTCTTCGCCAGCATCGAGCCGATCCAGCGCGTCGGCCCATCCCTTCAGCCTCGATACATACAACGCAAGGTCGATACGGCCGGACACGAAGGGCGTCTTGACGACGATCTCAGCGTCGAGTCCGGCCGTCCACCTGGGGTTACGTCCCAGAATGTTCACCGTGACGCTGTTCCCCTCGTCATCAGCGAGGGAGATGAGGTCCCTCGGCGCCTCGTCGTCCATGGCTGCCCCTTCGTCGGCGAGTCGTGAGAGATCCTCGCCTGTCTGGAGGGCATCTTCCACCCCATTTTGCTGGTGACACTGACCCGGCACCTGGGGAATTACGGGCCCTGTCGAAGATCTTGTGATGACGCAGGACCCGGGATAGGTGATCACCACCCCTGAACCGGCTGGGGCAGGTCCTTCCCTGAAGTAGCGACGTTTTACCTTGGTGTCATGGGAGAGATGAACGCGAGGCGGCAGGTCGAGTTGACGCACGAGGACGTCCACGCCGGTGAGCACGGTACCCGCGCTCGGTGCCTGCCCGAGCCGTGGATGTGCGATGTCTTCCATGTCGACGGCAGCCTGAGGGACATTCGGGTCCTCGACACGACCCGCGGCGAGTGGATCGCGGTCCTCGAACGCCTGCGTGTTGTAGCCGACGAGACCGAGGTCGAGCACCCCTACCCCCAGCTCGATCCCGTGCGTCCGGACTTCGCCGACCTCTTCCGCGTCTGGGCAGACGAGCCTGAGGGCCGGGGGACGAGTTTCTCCTTCCGGGCCCGCTTGGGCTCTGTGTGGTTCTTTGCCCTGCCCTGCGACGAGGAGGAGATCGAGTTCTCCGTCTGGCCCGAGGACGTCGTCGACGGGGCGGGGGTGGCCTCCGTGCTGCGGTTCCTGGTCGAGGTGGCGACGGCCAGTCAACGACTGGCCCTGCTGACCGGCGAGGTTGTCCGGTATGACCCGGGGATGCCGATGCTGATCTCCTACGACCCTGTCACCGGCCTCACTGCCCACATCTGAAGGGTGTTGTGGACGTGCGCTGTCGCACGGTCATGGGGCGAGGAGTACGCGTTGGCGTAGGAGGTCGAGGTTGGCTCGTCCGTAGGCCATGCGCTTGAGGAGCTTGATTCGCGTGACATGACCTTCGACCTGGCCCGAGCTCCAGGTACTGGACAGTCCGGCGACGACGGCTTCCTGGTCGCGGCGGAGGCCGGCGACCAGGGAGTGGAGGGCGGGTAGGTCGTCGGCGAGGACTCGGGTCATCCAAGCGGGCAGTAGGTCGCCGCATCGGTCGTGGAGCATGGCGGCGAAGTCACGGACGTGTCCGGTCGCGGCGTCGAGGTGCGGACAGGCGGCCCGGATCTCTTTGAGTTCCTGGGCGTCGTCGGCGCGGAGGCGGGTTGGGTCGGTCATGATCCAGCGGACGACTCGGCGGGGCCTCGGGGCGGGCCGAGATGACGCCGGGAGGCCGTGCTGCTTGGCTTCGCGAAGGTAGCGGCGGACGGTCTGGACGCCTCCGGGGAAGCCGAGTTCCCGGAGTTCACGGTGGAGCAGGGGAATGTCGTGACAGCCCTCGTTCCAGCGTTGGTGCAGGTGGGGCTTGTACTCGTCGAGGATGGACTGCCGGTTGACCGCCTTGACGAGCAGCTCGTCGATTCCGCTGGCGCGGGCGAAGCGGCGCACGGTGGAGTGGTCCAGCCGTAGCTCCCGGCCGATCGCGGCCAGCGACTTGCCCTCGGCCAGCCGTTCCTGTACTGCCGTGTAGCGTTCCCTGGTGCGGGCGACCAGGCGCCGCGGGTGGCCGAGGACATCGCGTATCCCGTCCGGAGGGTTGAAGGGCCGGGCGTCGTCGGCCGGGCTCGGCTCTACGGGCCAAGTCGTGGCGAACGCGGAACGGATGCAGGTGTGGTGCGAGCCGACGGTCTTCTCGACCGTCTCCGCCAGATTCCGCCAAAGGTGCCAGCCGTCGGCCACCTGGACGGCTTGCGGTGCACCGGTGCTGGCACCTTCCGCGTAGGCGCCGGCCCGGTCCCTGCAAATGATCTCGACCTCCGGGTGCTCGGCCAGCCAGGCCGCCAGGGGTTCGGCCTCCCGGCCCGGCAGCACGTCGATCGGACGACGTGCCTCCAGGTCCACCAATACGGTGGCATACGACTCGCCTTTGCGGAGCGCGAAGTCATCAACCCCAAGCACTCGCACCGGAGTTACTGGAGGTTCGGGCATTGAGCGAAGCAGCTGAAGCAGGGTGTCCTTCGCGACTCGGATGCCCAGTAGTGCGGCAAGGCGTGCACCGGGACGGCCGGCGAGCGTGCAGGCGATGGACAGCAGGGCCGACCGAAGCGGCGGGGTCTTGCGGGCGTGCGGGGTGGTCAGCCCCTCGATCTGCTCTGCGAACGTCACCGCAGCGCAAGCGGTGTTCAGGCAGCGGAAGCGGCGGACCAGCAGTTCGACGACCACAGGCCGACCTCCGATCGCCGCATCCGCCAGACGACGGACATAGCGACCGTGTACGCGCCGCGACGACCTCCGGCACCGTGGGCACACACCACCAGCCGCACGCGCATAGGCGTGAAGGACGATCTCTGCTGCCGACTGCTGAACGAACTCGACTACAACAGCAGATAGATGGGGAAGAACGGCCTCAATACTTCGCGAACCACACCAGTGGCAACACGTCAGGTCACCCGGCGGACACGGGTCTGATCACAAGATCTTCGACAGAGCCGGGAATTACGTGACCGTCCACACTAGCCAGCGAGGTGGTGGTGCAGCAGGCGCAGGACCGCGGCGGCTTCCGCGGGGGTAAGGGCGCTGGGGGCGTAGCCGGCGACATCGGCCTTTTCGCGCTGTTGGTCAGTCAATAAACCGGGTGTGCAAGTGAGTTGGATGGACTCGTGAGTGCGTTGGAGCCGTTGGGGGCTGGTGGGCGAGTTCTGGAGATGGCGGTGCAGGACACTGACGGCGCGCCGCAGACGGCCGGGTTCCCAGCCGAGGGCTGCGGCGAGTGCACCGGGTTGGTGGCGAGTGCCGTCCAGGAGTGCCGCATGGAGCGTGGTGGGATCGGTGGGGTGGTGGGCTCAGGTTCGGGGGCGTCTTGCAGGAGGTTCTGTGGCGCGGTGTCGAGGGCGGCTGCCAAGTGCAGGAGGCGGGCGGCGCTGAGGGTGTGCAGGTCGAGTTGGCCCTCAAAGTGGGAGGGCTTGATACCGGTGATCTGGGTGAGGTCGTCGTCGCTGAGCCCGCAGTCGGCGGCGCGGCGACGGATCCGGGGGATGTCGAGTCGGAGTTCGTCGGTGGTGGGCTGGTCGATCACCGGTAATCCTCAATGTGGGCGGCGGGCGGCGGGTTCACCGGACGGGTCGGGGCAGAGGTTCGGTGAGGCGGTGGCAGCGGGCGTGTTCGTGCCAGTCCCTGCCGGGATGGGGATGGACGAGGGCGGGAATTGGCATGCCGCCGTCCAGGGTGAGGGCATTGAGGCGGTGCCCGAAGCACTTGGTGAAGAGCATGGAGGTGTCGTCGGTGCGTGACTCGCGCCTGCGGTAGTCAACAGCCGCCAGGAGGAAGGGCCTGGCCCTCGGCGGGACGGCGTAGAGAGTGTCGGGGCCTGGCGGTTCGCCGACGGTGGCACGTGCGTCGGGGTTGACGGCCAGGCGACTTCCATTGGGGCTCACCCCTCCGATCGGGACGTGGCCAAGGTAGGCCGTGGAGGTTCCGGTCACCAGGAGTGCGGTGAGCGCCGCTGCGCGGACGGGGTTGAGCACCTGAGTGCGGATCTGGTGGGCGATGCGAGGGGTGAAGGGAACTGTGGTGATGCCGGGTCCGCCCAGGTGGGCAAGGCCCTCGGGGAGGTCGAGCAAGACTCCGTGGCGCAGGAATCCCGCCTGGGCGCCCCGCAAGCGGGCAAGGGTGTGGCGACGGCTGGGGCCGGTGACGGCGAGGCGGGCCAGGAACAGTCGCAGTTGTGCGGGTTCGTCCCACGAGCGGGGTGGGAGCGCGGTGTCTGCTCCGGCTGTGTGCGTGGGGCGATTGAGCCACGTACCGGCGGCGAGGAAGCCGGCACGGTACTGCCTGTCGGCGTGGTGGTGGTGGTCGGCCAGGTCGAGGTGGCGGCGCAGGTCGGCGCGGAATCGGGTGACGCCGCTGGCGGGCAGGGGCGGCAGATGGCGGACGTGGTCGCGAGGGGGTGGGCCCCAACGGCGTTGGGAGGGCGGGCCGAACAGGTCGATGGCCCCGGTCGTATCGGTGACCTGCTGCAGGTCGCCAGCCAGGCCCGCTTCCTTCAGCTGGACAGTGAGCTGCCTGACGTCGCGGGCGTGCGGGGTGACGGCGATCAGGATAAGGTGGCAGGCGGTCTGTTCGCGCAGGTCGGCGAGGCGATCCAGGCGTTCAGGGGTGAGAAGGTGGGCCCGCAGGACGATGATCCGGTGCGGGCCGCTGACTCGGATCCAGGTTCTGGATCACTTTCCGTGCCAAACCGAGGAACGGTCACCGCCCGTGCCAGCGGCGGGTGGCGGTCACGCGGCGAGGAGCACGCGCTTGCGCAGGAGGTCCAGGCCTGCCCGGCCGAACATCTGCCGCTTCAGCATCTTGATCTGGAGTAGAACTGGCCGGAGAACGCCACGTTCTACGGCGTGAAGAGCGCTGAGTTCCAGTCGTAGCCGTGCGGCCCGGTGGCCCGTCGCTCTCTGCCTGGGGGCGGCGGGCCACTGCCGTGACCTGCGGCGGTGAGGTCGGCGGGGCGAAACTCACCGGCCGCCCCGGGGCGGAGCTCATCAGGGCGGAGGAGATGGTTCCATGCGTCACACCGGCGCCCGCACGGCCGATTCTGTGCACACAGAGAATATTTCGACGGCCCTACTGGACAAGCATCACTTCCACGGCCCCGTAACTTCTGCGCATAAGGGCCCTGTCTGCAACTGGCCCACAAGCTGTATCAAGGGAGTGAGTGAGTCATGAGTTCTCAGATGAAGACATTCGGGTTCGGCATGCCGTGGGAATCGTTGTACGGGTACAGTCAGGCCGTTCAGGTCGGTGACACGGTTTATGCGTCGGGGCAGCTGTCTCATGACCGTCACGGCAACTTCGTGGGCGCCGGCGACTTCGAACTGCAGGTCCGCACCACGCTGGAGAATCTGGACCTGGTACTGAAGCGGTTCGGGGCAGAGCGCAGCCAGATAGTCGAGACCACGGTTCTGGTGAGAAACCTGCGCGAGAACTTCGACACGACAGCACGCCTCCACGCCGAGTACTTCGGGGAGCACCGGCCCACCAGCACGGTCATGGGCGTCTCCGATCTGGCGCTGCCGGACCAACTCGTCGAGATCGGCGCGCTCGTGCGTCTCGATGTGACGCCATAGGTGAGGGATCCGGCTCGATTTCTTCAGTGAGCTTCTTTCATCCTGAATAGCTGCATTTCGGCAGCGTTTGCACAGCCTGGACGATGTCTGCCTGCCACGGCCCTGCCCTGAGCCACTCCGGCCGGCCGAACAACGGGTGCGCGCCGGGAGGGCACGCTCGTAGTAGGGGCCGTCGCCCGCCGGCGGCGGCCGGTCCGGCTGTGAGGAGGGAGGGCCAGAGGTGGCCCGACCCATGTGGCCGGGGGCGCCGACGTTCGGGCTGGTCACCCTGCCCGTGGCCCTCTACACCGCGACGCAGTCCCACGACGTGCGCTTCCACCAGCTGGAACGCGGCACCGGTGACCGGGTGCGCGACAAGCGCGTCAACGAGCGCACCGGCAAGGACGTCGAGTACGGCAACGTCGTGAAGGGCTACGAGGTCACCGACGGCGAGTACGTGGTCGTGGAACCGGAGGAGCTGGAGCAGATCTCCCCCGGCCGCTCCCGCACCATCGACATCGCCGACTTCGTCGACCTCGCCGACGTCGACCCGATCTTCTTCGACCGCACCTACTAGTGCTGCTCCGCAGAAGTTCGTGGAGGGGTGTTGATCAGATGACTGATCCGCTGAGGTAGAGGTCGCCTGCACAGTCGAGGGCTTCCTCCGGGGAGCCGGCGGGCAGTCCGCTGGGCAGGAAGTTGTCCTTGTAGCTGTCGCTGCTGGCGAGGTAGAGCGCGAAACCCCAGGTGTGCAGCACGCCGGTGAAGCGAAGGCGGCACAGGGGGAGGCTGTGGCCGCCGGGCAATTCGGCTGCTACATAGGCGAATTTGGCGCGGAAGCGGACCGTGATGGCCTCCACGTGCGGCCACCGCTCGCGGGCGTGGTGGTTCAGGCGCTGGCGCAGATGGTGCTGCATCGATTCCGGGGGGTTCTTCGGCACGGGCCCCATACTGCCGGGTGCGGCATGGGCCCGCCATGATCGTTGGCCGTGAGGGGCGGACAGGGGGCGGGGACGGCGGTTGCGGTGGTGCTGGAGGCGGAGGTCCGTGGGCGGCTGGTGCGGACGGTGGCTTCGGCGAAGTCCGAGGTGCGGGCGGTGTTGCGGGCCCGGATCGTGCTCGCGGCGGCCGACGGGCTCGCCAACGGCGCCATCGCTCGGGAGCTGGACGTCAGCGTGAACACGGTGCGCAAGTGGCGTGGGCGCTTCGCGGCCCGCGGCATGGACGGCCTGCGCGATGCCCAGCGGTCGGGACGGCCGAGATCGTACGGGCCCGAGGTACGCGTGGCGATCGTGGCCACCGCCACCAGCGCGCCGCCGCATCCGGAGGCGACCTGGTCGCACCGGACCATCGCCCAGCGGGTGGCCGGCACGTGCTTCGCGCGGGTCTCCGCCTCCCAGGTCGGGCGGATCCTGGCGGATCTGGACCTGAAGCCGCACAAGGTCCGCGGCTGGCTCACCCGCCGGGACACCCCCGATTTCTGGCAGCGCGCCGCCGATGTGTGCGCCCTCTACCTCGACCCGCCCGAGGGCGCGGTGATCCTCTCCATCGACGAGAAGACCGCGATCGCCGCCCGCTCGCGCCGCCATCCCGGGCGGCCAGCGTGTCCAGGTGAGCCCGGCCGGCAGGAGTTCGAGTACCGGCGCCACGGCACCGCCTCCCTCGCGGCCGCCCTGGACGTCCGCACCGGCGAGGTACTCACCGAGGTGATCCGCCGCAACGACGCGGTGACCTTCACCGCCTTCCTGGACCAGCTCGACCGGGCGGTCCCACCTGGCAAGGAGATCTACGTCGTGCTCGACAACGGCTCCTCACACACCGCAAAGCACACCAAGACGTGGCTGGCCGCGCACCCACGCTGGCACGTCCGCTGGACCCCGCCGCACGCCTCCTGGCTCAACCAGGTCGAGCTGTTCTTCTCCGTCCTGACCCGCCGGGTCCTGCGGCACGGCGACTTCGCCAACCGAGACGACCTGATCGACAAGCTGGAGGCATACGCGATCGCGCACAACGAGACCGCAAAGCCCTACCGCTGGACCTGCGAAGGCACCCCACTCAAGGCCGCCTGATCAACACCCCTCCACGAACTTCTGCGGAGCAGCACTAGCTCGGCCACCGCGGTCGGGAATACCAGAAGGTCTACGCCCTCCTCGTCGAGGCCCTGGAGCACGCCGGCAAGGCGGGGCTGGCGATGTTCGCGATGCGCGGCAAGGAGTACCTGACCGCCGTCTGCTCCGAGAACGGGCTGCTGGAGCTCCACCCGGACCACGCGGTGCTCACCTCCGAGGCGGACCACCGGAAGTGGCTTCGGATCGCCGAGCGGGTGCGGGCGGCCGGGCTCGCCGTCTACGACCCGCGGGCCGACCCGGACGCCGTCGAGCACCCGCCGCTGGTCCGGTTCCGGGCAGACCTGACGAAGGCCGGCCGGTTGCGGTCGGCTGTCCCGTCCTGTCCCAGGTCCGGACGCAGAGCGTCATGACCTGAGGTTTTAGGGGTGGGACCGTCCTAGCGAATCGGGCATACCGGGCGTGCTGGGACAGGGGTGTCTCAGCCTTGTCCCAGGCCGCCGGCGGGGCGACGGCGCCCGCCGGTGATGGCCCCGGTTGTGCGTCTCGGGTCCGGCGGACACCGGCAGCAGCGTAGCGGGCGCGGCCCGCCGGCCCGGCTCTACAGCGCGGGGTGCGGCGGGCCTTCGGGGACGACGGCTGCGATCCGCACGGTCGGCGGCCAGGGCGGGACGGGGGCGTAGGCGTGCACGACGTTGAGCGCGGGCCGGCCTTCGGCCCGGTCGCCCTCGATCCGGGTGGAGTACAGCTCGACCTGCTGGCCGCCCTCGGTGACGGTGCGGATCGGGCGGCCGAGCCGCGGCCGGTGTGCGAGTTCGGCGCGCAGCGCTTCCAGTGCCTCGGTGGCGCCGAGCTCCTTGGCGCACTGGGCGGCGCGGTCGGTGACCCACGGCGTCTGCCGGGTCCGGCTGCTGGTGCTGGTCGGTCACTCGGCGCCCTGCCGCGCCAGCAGGTCGGCGACGGCCTGGTCGACGGCGTCGGATGTCTCCGGGTCGGCGGCGAGCAGCACGCGGCCGCGGTAGGCGGCGACGATCTCGGCGACCGCGACCAGGTCCACGACGGCGGGGACCTGGTCGACCTGGTCGAGTCGGTCGACCGGCACGCGGCGCAGCAGCTGCTCGGCGAGTGCGGCGTCCAGGCGCTCGGCGTCGCCGGGGTAGCCGTAGCCGACCCGCAGCGCGGCTCGCAGTTGTGGCTGCGCTGGCCGGCGGACCGGTGGTGCCACTATCTGAAACCACCGCCGGAGCGAGCTACGGAGTGATAGAGGCGATGAAAACGTCGTAGAAGTCGATGGTCGCGGCGCCGTCGCTGACGTGACCGTTGTTCCTGACGACGATGTCGAGGAAGTGGCTCGTCGCAGGTCCAGGAAAGTCGATCTGACTCCGCGTGGCCATCTGTATCACCTCGGCAAACACGGTCTTTCCCGAGCCTGAGCCCGCCTGGACAGTGGCCGTGATCGCGGCGCCGCCGAAACGATCATCCGGGCCTACCGAGAAAAAGACCGTCCCATCGGGCGGGATGGACTGTGGTTCTGGGTGGACCGAAAAGCATGTGACGTTGGCCATGATCGTTCCCCGTGCTGTAGTCGGAATCTGCTCGCTGACCTGGAGCCACGCGGGCGCCACGCCCAACTCCAGGATCGGGTCATAGCCAGGCAGGCGCCACTCGACGTAGTGGCTGCTGCTCACGCTCACGGTCCGCCGCCGCCTCGCTGCCCTGTCGGTCCCCACGGTCGTAGCTCTACGGGGCGATGGGGCCGTTCTTCTTCTCCGGGTGTGCGGACAGGACGTAGCGGGTGGCGGCGAGGTTGGAAAGGCCGAGAAGCGGGGCGCGGTCGGCGCCGTGCTGTACTCCCACTCGTACTGGGGCGATGCCGAGAACCGGCACAAGGCTGAAATGAAGCTCAAGCAGGCCGCCCGCCCGGACACCACTCAGGAGCCGGCGGCCTGACCGCCGGTCGGCCCTCTCCCGTATGCGCTTACTCCCCGGCCGGACGACGGTGAGGGGGGTCGGGCGAGCACGTCGGGAGGTATCGGTGGCAGACGACGTCGGGACCTAAGAACGGGACGAGGCGCACCGTCGGCCGCCGGGGGTGGACGACGCGACCGTGGCGGCGCTGGGGATGCCGACGAAGGCGCTGGAGTACACCGAGCGGGCCCGCGGCCACCTGGACTCGGTGCACCACATGACTGGCGGCGCCGACCGGATGCTCGCCGAGGCGGTGCGGATGCTGCGCCGGGCCGGGCACGAGGAGCAGGCCGGTCTGGTCGAGCGGGAGCTCCTCGGACGGGACGTCGTCCCGGGGATGTGGACCTACCAGCTGATCGAGGCGTACGACGAGGCCTACTACAAGGCGTTCACTGCCGTGGAAGAACAGGTCCGCCGAGACCTTGCCGCCGGCCGTCGGCACCTGGCCGAGGCCGAGATGCAGCAGGCCGCCCGAGCCCGCCGCCGCAGGCACACCGCCCCGTAGACCCGCGCCTCCCGTCCGAGCGTCCAGGAACGGAGCGCAGCCCGGCCGGGTCCCGGGAAACAGGGGGGGGTGTTCCGCGGGCCCGGCCGGTGGGAGGCCAGCTGCGCCGGGGTGGCGCGGCTGCTCTGCTCGGCGGCCCGGTGGTGCTGTGGTGGGGCTGCCGTGGCGGGAATGCTAGACCCGCCGGTCGGCGGGTGGCCAGGGCTTTGACCTGGGTTTTTTCGGCTGCGGACATGCCATCTCGGGTCCAGGTGTCCGGGCGCGGCGGGACTTGGGCGAGGCAGCTGCGGGCGGGCGGGCCTCCGCTCAGGCGGTCGCCGCTTCGGCCTCGCCGAGGCGCTTGTGCAGCGCGGTCAGGAACTTCGGGTACCGGCCGGCGGCCCTGGCCTCGCCGAAGGCCGGATGCTCACCCGCCTTCGTCCAGGCGGTGGCGGCTTCCTCCCGCAGCTGCCGGAGCCGCTCGGTGAGGTCCGGAGGCCAGAACGAGGCGGCGGGCCCGTCCTGCAAGCCACCCGCCAGCGGGTCGGCCGGCCATCACAGCCGCTCCAGCCACTGCTCCGGAGCGGGGAATTTTGTACGGGCCTCCGCAGCGATCTCGGCGGTGAACTCCTCGGCCGCGCGCTGCGCGGCCCGGGCCGCCAGCTGCAGAGCGATCAGGTCGTCGGGAACAGGGATGTCATCAGGCACAGGAGAGGAGCTTGCGGGGCGGGAAGCCCCACCGGACAAGACCGCGGGGTCAGCCCGGTTGCCGGACCTGACGGCCGCGGCCGGAGAACGGGGGTTCAGCGAAGAAGGCCCCGTCCCGGGCGGGCGCGGTCCGTCCGGTCCTCGGTTGCCGGAGGACCCGCACGGCGTCCTCGATGCGGCCGAGGTCGATGAGTAGCTCGGCGTGGAGGGAGTTGTTGGAGGTCGGGTGCTGTTCGAGGACGGCGACGGCCTCCTCGGTGCGTCCGGCACCGGCCAGGAGTTTGGCGATGTGCTCGGCCGCGTACCAGGTGCCGCCCTCGGGGTGGGCCCGGGCCCGTTCGAGCGCCTCGTCGACCCCCGCGCCGGCGGCGATCAGCGGCAGCCGTACCCGGAACAGGTCCCACTCCTCCTCGCCGCCACGGCGGGCAGCGACGTCGTCGAGGTGGGCCAGAGCGTCTTCCGGGCGGCCCTGGTCGAGGCAGAGCTCGGCCAGGGCGTGGAGGATCCAGTCGTCGCCGTTGCGGGCGTCGGCTTGGGCGCGCATCACGTCGATCGCCTCGCCGCCCCGGCCGTGCCGGGCCAGGAGCCGCGCGAGCCCGAAGGCCGAGTTCGGGTCCTGGGCCGCGGGCGCGGCCGTCCGGCTGGTAGACGGCGATCGCGCCCTCGACGTCGCCGTCTACCTCTAGCAGTTCCGCGAGCCGCTGCGCGGCGTGCCCGTGGTGCCGCTCGGTCGCCGCGTGGAGGCGTAGTTCCTCGATCCGACCGTGCCGGGCCAGCAGGTCGGCCAGCAGGTCGCGGCCGTTGACCGAGGCGGTCTCCCGGCCGCGGAGCAGGGCGACGGCCTCGTCGACGCGGCCCTGGCGCTCGCGGATCGTCGTGAGCAGGCCGATCGCCGTGTCAGGGTCGAGGCCACGGCAGCACCACGGACCGTCGCAGCGGTGGCCGGCCCGGACCCAGGAGTTGAGCAGCTTGGCGACCTCGTCGTTGCGGCCGGCGACACCGGCGACGTCGACCAGGGCCTCGGCGAAGGACCAGTCGTCGACGTGCGGCGCCAGCAGGGTGAACGCCTCCTCGGCCCCGCCGTGCCGGGCGAGCAGCCGGGCGTAGAACTCCAGCGCCAACGGGTGCCCGGCCACCATCCGGGCACGGGTCGCTTCGATCGCCTCCTTGATCCGGCCCCAGCCCTCCAGCAGTCCGGCGGTGGCTACCGTGGCCGTCCACCAGCCGGTCGCGACGTACGCCGAGCGGCTGATCGACACCCGCTACTGGGAGTTCTAGTCGGACCGAACCGTACGGAGCTGTCTCGCTGTGCCGGTATCCGATCGGTCAGAGATCGGAGGAGTCAATCCAGCTGATCATGAACACCAGATCCTCCGTCGGCCGGACGTCGCCGACTGCCAGCAAGGCCCAGTCTCGACATTCCTCCACCGTCGTCTCCCACAGCCGCAGCCGGTCGACGCTCCAGGAAATCTCCGGGGAGCCGGCCCAGTAGAGCCCGCCGTCACCTCGGACCCGCCAGAGCTGAACATACAGTACAGCCTGGTGGGAAGCCGCCAACTCCCTGATGACTTCTGCAAGATGGGCACTCTGCCAGTACCGGCCGGATCCATCTCCGCCCGCCTGCAGTTCGACCACCCTCGGCGGGAGGACCGGCTCCCGCGCCCCCAGCTGCGTCAATGCGTCCCGCAGCGCTTGTCCCTCTGACTCGTCCGGGTCCTCGTTGCGAACCTTCCATCCCTCGTACCCCGCTCGCAGAGCCGGCACCGCCTGACGATCCCCAAGATCACCCAGCGCTTCGGCGGCCCACTGCCGAACGGTGGGGCTCTCGCTTCCCGACAGGTCGATCAGGACGCCCACAGACCGGGGATCGGCCAGTGCGTTGAAGACCTCGACGGCACACAGCTGTCCGAAGAAGCCAAGCAGCGGGACAGTGTTGATCAAGGGCACGACCACCCGTGGCCCGAGCGCGATCAAAGCATGCTGAGCGTCCTCGGCTACCTCGCTGCTGTCTGCGTCCAGTTCCCTGAGGAGATCATCGATCAACTGGTCCATGAGGGAGGAGTCTGGCCGCCGCCGCGACCGCCGGCCACCGAATTCACGGCCGCCGCGGGAGACGATCACCGATGTCCTGGGAAGCGGTCTTCGGGCCGACCGTCCCACAACGGGTCTGCCCTCCTCGTGCACATCCCGCACCGTGCTGACCGCAGGACCGTCACCCGCGTCCGTGAGGATCACCGTGGACCGCGCCCCGAGCAGAACCGCGGCACCAGGAACCGGCACCACGGCTCTACCGGCGGAAGTGGCGGTGGTCAGTCGGTGTCGGTGGTCGCGCGTAGGGTCCGTGATCATGTTCAAGGGATGGTGGCACGTGGTGCCGGACGACGAGCGGCCGCAGTGGGCGCTGGACCTGTACGTGAGCGTGGGACCGCTGCGCTTCGGGATGCGTGCGGCGGAGGTCGAGGACACGGTCAGCGGGATGACGGCGGACGCCGGGCACCGCAGGTTCACGGGCCGTGGCAACGCCTGGGAGCTCGTCGAGGCCACCTACCGCGAGTTCGGTCTCCACTTGTACTACGACGGCAAGCGGCTCACGGGTGTCGTGGTCGACGCCCTGTGCGGGCCCCAGGTCCTCGCGGACGGCGTGCCGTTGGTCGGGCAGGTGCCCTCTGTGGTGGAGCGGTGGATGACCGAGCGTGCCGAGCAGCGGCCGCCGGACACCGAGCTCGCCTACATGAGCGCCGGCGTGCCCGCCTCGCGGTCCCTGGGCGTGACGGTCAACGTGCAGCGGGAAGGCGACCGGCTCCTCACCCGGCCGATCTTCTACCCGGCCGAGGCTCTCGACGACCTCTCCCACTGGCTACCGGGGGACACCTGGTCGATTCACGACTGAGCGCCGCAAGGGCAACCGCTCGTCGAAGCCGCCGACGCAGAACGACGGCGGCAGCTTCCCCTCCTTTGGTCCCGGGAGGCATGGCAGCCGCGCGGGACCGGTACCGGACGGCGCCGAACGGGCGTCCCAGGACCAGGACGACGGCACGCTCGCGGCCACCGAGAACGAGCAGCAAAGAGCCGGCGTTGGCGACGGCCGGGGTCTCGCTCGGCCGACCGTCGGTGGGTCAGTGCCGGACTCCGGCCGCCGTCCACGCGGCGGTGATCTCGCGGTAGGCGTCGACGACCGCCTCGCCCCGTTCCCCGCCCAGGACGACGGCGGTGGCTACCACCGTGACCGCCGGCAGGTCAAAACAGCCGGGACGGAGCAGCCGTGAGCCGATCGGACGAAATCCGTGGACACCCGCCGCCGGGGTCCCGGCCGGAGATCCGGCGGGCTGAACACTGACTGCCGCCCGGAACCGGCGAGCGCGAGGGAACGAGGAGACCTGGTGAACCACGGAATGAGCGTGCTGCTCCGGGCGATTCCGCTGCTCATGGGCGCGGTGTCGGCCGCGCTCGGCGGCTACGTCCTCGCGCGCTCCACCGGGCCGAGTGCCCGGGTCGCGGGCCTGACGCTGGTCTTCCTGGCCGCCGTCTGTCTCTGCCTGTTCGCCGTCGCGGCGACCGTCGCGCGGCAACTGATCGGCCGTTTCGGCGCGTTGGACCGGATCGGCTACCCGGCGTTCGGCTTCGCGGTGGCCGGGGCCGCCGTCGGCTACGGGCTGGGCCTGCTGGCGGAGAGCCACCGGCCGGTGGCCGACTTCGTGGCCGGCAGCGTGGTCCTCGGCATCGGCCTGGTCTGCGTGTGCGTCTCGTCGGTGGCCGCGGTCGCCACCCGCTTCACGCTGATCGGGCAGAACGCCGTCCTGCCGGAGGGTTCCCCGCCGCGCTCGCCCGCGCCGTTCGGCCGGTCTGCGGCCCGGGCGCTGGTGGTGGTCCCGGTCCTTGCGGCCGCCGCCGCCTGGGCGTGGGCGACCGTCATGCTGGCCAACGGGGGCGGCGGGGACTCGGACGGGCGCTTCACGGCCGGGCACGTGGTGGTCGACCAGGCGATCGTCTGCACCGCCCTGATCGGGCTGGTGATCACCCTGCTGCGGCAGATCCGGAACACGTACACCCGGCGGGAGCGGGTCTGGTGGCTCGTCCCGGCCGCCGTGCTCGGCGCCATGGACATCACCGGGGGCCTGGTCGTCGTCGCCCTGGACCCCCGGCCCGGTCAACTGGCCACCGGGTACGTGCAGATCGGGCTGGGTCTGCTGTGCTGGACGGTGCTGAGCGCGGTGCTGCTGCTCGCCCTCGGCTGGCGCCGTGCCGCGCCGCCGGCCGGCCGCGCCGCGCTGGTCCCGGTCGGCACCACACTGCTGTGCCTGTTCATGTCGGCGTTCCTGTTCGAGTCGGCCGACCCGGACGTGACGGTCGCGGCCCGGGTCCTGGTCGGCCTCGGCGCCGTCTGCTTCTCGCTGTTCGCCGTGGTCTCCATCCTGGAGGCCGGCGTCGCCGACCGGAACTGACCGGCCGCCCGAAGAAGCCGGCCGCGAAGGTGACACACGCGGAGGAAGAGGCCCGAAACCTCGCCGCAGCCACCCGGTACCGCGAGCGGGAAGGGCACCTCGACGTGCCGCGCGAACACAAGGAGACCCTGCAACTCGCCGACGGGAGCACAGTCGAGATCAGCCTCGGCCACCAGGAGCCGTTCCGCTCCGCTCCGAAACAGAACCGGAACGGCCACCGCACAGAGCGCCGGCCGACCGCGCGTAGCCGCCGGGGCGTCCCGGGCCGCCAGGTCGGATCGCGGGTCGGGACCGCGGTGCAGCAGTGCGGTACGGATCCTTCTGTCCAGGGGAAACGCGCCCTTGTCCAGGGAAACGCGCGGCCGCCGCCGAGGTGGTCCGGGGATGAGCAACGATCCAACCACTCCGACCGGGATCATCACCCACAGACGGGAGACCACCGTGATCGTGCGCATCATGGGCGAGGGCCAAGCAAAGCCGGCCGACGCCCACTTCGCCGAGCTGAACAAGCTCGACGACGAACTGCTCGCGGAGATGGGGGACGGCGACGAAGAAGGCTTCCGGAGGACTCTGGGGCCCTCCTGGAGGCCGTACGCCGCCTGGGAACCACGCTGCCGGACGACGCCTTGGAGCCCTCGGAGCTGATCCTGCCCGCATCCGATGCGTCCATGGACGAGGTCCGCGGGATGCTCGGCGACGACGGCCTGATCCCGGGCTGATCCCGGGCTGACCCCCGGCCCCCGGTCCACCGCGGGGACCGGGGAGCCTCACGCCCGGCACCCCTTCGCCGGGCAGAACTTCGCGTGCAGCACCTGGTCCTCCCACCACGGATCCGCCGGAACGCAGACCAGCGCGGCCACCAACTCCCACTTCGACGGGGCAGGCGGCGGCCCGGGCGGGTGCACTCGGCGGTGGCGGAGGAGTGGCCCGCGGGACCGGCCCCCAGGTCGGCGGGAGCGGCCCGC
Organism: Kitasatospora sp. NPDC057512; assembly: GCF_042802135.1. Taxonomy (NCBI): domain Bacteria; kingdom Bacillati; phylum Actinomycetota; class Actinomycetes; order Kitasatosporales; family Streptomycetaceae; genus Kitasatospora; species Kitasatospora sp. NPDC057512. Next base: position 6,486 of record NZ_JBHVET010000004.1, on the reverse strand, counting down.
TCACGCGCCCGGGTGTGGTGCGGCTCCGTCCGGAGTGCGGGGGGAGTTGAAGGTGAAGGCGCGCGGGGAGGGGCCGTTCGCGCGCAGGTCGGCCAGCCGCTCCAGGGCCTCGTCGACGTCCGGCAGGTGCCCGGCCGGGACCCACCACAGGACCAGGTGCGCCTCGACGTTCCGCTCGAACCACTCACGCCGCCGCCGCATCGCCTCCAGGTGCCCGCTGCGGTAGGTGAACTCCCACAGCGCCTCCCGGCTCTCCCACACCGACATGTTGACGATGACGTCCTCGCCCGCCGGGCGCAGGGCGGTCGCGTCGTCCTTCCCGTCCGCGGCGAGCCGCCAGACGAAGCCGGGGGCGGTGTCGGCGGCGGCATTGACCGGGGAGACCAGGTCGACGAACGGCGCGATGCGCGGGTCGTCGACGGGGTGGCGGAGCGTGGCGACGTTGAACTGGGCGAGGTGGTGGGAGGTCATGGCGCCATCCCAGCACGGGCCTTCTTTCTATGTCAATCAATATTGTTTTTAGAAGGCTCGACCACCACGCAGCACTCCCCGGGCCGGGCGTCCATCCGGGCGTGGAGGGCGCCGTCCGCGCCGATAAGTCCCTCCAGGAGGGCGAGGTTCATGCCGCAGACGAGGGGCGGGAAGCGCTCGGCGACGGAGTGGAAGGGACAGTTGCGCATGCGAATGGCCCCCTCCTCCAGGCGGGGTTCGTACCCGCGGGCAGCCAGCAGCGCGACGGCCTCGTCGAGCCCCCCGCAGGGCGCGGCCGCTCCGCGCTCGGCCTCCCCCCGCCGCCGCGCGGCTGCGCGCAGCCCGTCGTCCAGCCCGGCCCGCTCGGCGGCCTCGGCAAGCAGTTCGGCGGCCGTCCGGTAGTCGCGCGCGGGCAGCGAGACCACCCGCTCGGCGCGCGTCCGCGTGTACACCTTCGCCGGCCGCCCCGCCCCCGGCCCCGACCGCCCGGTGAGCCTGCGGCTGCCGCTCTCCAGCAGCCCGGCCTCGACCAGCTTCTCCAGGTGGTGCGCCGCCAGTGTCCGCGCCACCCCGACGGCCTCCGCCGCCTCGTTCCGGCCCACCTCGCGGCCCTGGGCCGCCACGTACGCGTAGAGGCGGCGGCGCACGGGGTCGTGCAGGGCGGCGATCGCTTCGATGTGCTCCATGCGGCCATTCTAGGAACAATGGTCATTGGAGATAGAGGGGCAGGCCGCAGGGTCGGCGGGCCGGCTCGACCTCATCCCTCCCCCGGGCCGCCGGTCGGCGCCTGGATGTACCGGGGGCGTTCCGGCTGGTCGTGCCGGGGAACGTACGGACCCTGGACCCGGAGCTCCTGGTCGTGCACGCGGCCGGCTCCGACCCGGACGTGCCCGGCGACCCGGCCGCGGTCACCGCCCGCGGGCTGCTCGAAGGGTCGGCGGCGAGGGGGTCGGTCGAGGAAGGGGCGGCCGAGGAGGGGCCAGCCGAGGCGACGGGGGCGGCGGCGAGGAAGGCCGGCGCCGGGAAGCCGGGCGCCTTCGACTGCGGCCTGGCCGCGCTCGCCCGGTACAAGGCGCGGACCGGACCGGCGACCGTGCCCCGCGGCCACGTCGAGCCGGTCCCCGAGGGCGGCGGCACGGCGGAGGTGAAGCTCGGGGTGTTCCTGTCGGACGCCGAGAGCCGGCGTGCGAAGCCGGCCGGTGAGCGGTCGGAGCAGCTCGCTGCGCTCGGACTCGACTGGCGCTGACCCCACCCGGCCCTCTACCTCAGCACTGCACGTCCACGGACGTGACCAGGACATCCCGGTCCAGCCCCCGGGTCTGCCACGCGAAGACGGTGTCCGTCCGGAGGTTCTCGTAGTGAACGACGAACGTGTTGCCGTGGGCCTGGCCCAACCGGTAGTAGTCGTGGATCGGGTGTACGCCGCAGCCGTCCAGGTTCCAGACCGGGGTCGCCCCGCCCTTGGCGAGGGCGATGCACGCCCTGCCGTTGTCGCACTGACCGCTCCAGTACCCGCCGGCGGCGGAGGCCGGCCCGGCGGCGAAGACGACGGCGGTTCCGACGGCGGCGGCCAGCGCGGTGGCTCGGCCCAGACGACGGGTGTTCGACTTCATTCTCGGACTCCTCTTCGAGGAACGGGTGTTCCACACGGATTCAGTGAATGTTGTGTACGTACTTTTCGTCCTCGTGTAAGCCTGCCAGGCCGGGGCAGGCTCCCCCCAGTGGCAGTTCTGCGTATTGACACCGCCACCTGCCTGTGCCGTGCACGCCGACGCCAGGAGGGACAGTGCCCGACAACGCCCGGCATACCGCGCGCCTCTACCGGCGGATGCACGACCTGGCCCTGACGGTCTTGCACGAGCGGGACCCTTCCGCGCTCCACGAGCTCGTCCTGGCCGAACTGCTGAGCGCGTGCGATGCCGAGATCGTCGTGTTCAAAGAAGGGGACTGGCGCATGGACGCGGGGCCCATGACCATCGCCACCGGCGGCGGCGCGGCCACCGCGCTCACCGATGAGAGGGCGTGCCGTCAGATCAGGACCGGACGCCCCTTCTCCGACTACTACGCGACGACGCCCGGCACCGTACCGCTCACCGCGCAGGAGATCGGCCGAGCACTGGATCTACGGGACGTCCGCAGGTTCGCCCCCGGCCGCCGCTTCGCCTTCGGCATCCCACTGCCGGGCACCCACTCCCCCGTACGCGGGTACGTGCTGCTCCGCCCGGACGGCGCGTTCACCGCCTCGGACTGCGCCTACGGAACCCGGATCCAGCCGCTGCTCCACGCTGTCGACCGGCAGTGGGAACTGCTGTCCCAGTGGCATGCCATGCGGCAGGCCCCGTCTTCCGGCGGCGAGGTGACCGAGGAACAGGCCCCGTCCGCCGACGCGGGGCTCACGCCGCGTGAGGCGGCCGTCCTCCTTCTCCTCGCGGACGCGCTCACCGCCGCCGCGATCGGCCGACGCCTCGGCATCACCACCCGCACCGCCAACAAGCACATCGAGCGGATCTACCGGAAGCTCGGCACCCGCGACCGCGTCTCCACCCTCACCCGGGCCCGGGTCAGCGGGCTTCTTCCGCGCTGACCCCGTGACCTGGGGATGAGGGTTCTCAGCTCCTCCAGCGGACAAGCAGCGCCTCGGCGCGCTGCCGGGCGCCCGCCACCGGGGGGGAGGCGCTGCTGCACCACGTCGAACGGGCCGTCCACGACGCCTTCCACACCCCGAACGCGGACGACCCGCTGCCCGCCCTCTACACACGTGGGCCCAGCGGCGGAAGCGGCCGTCAGCGGTGCGGCCCGATCAGCAGCACGGTGAGCACCGCGTCGTCCCGGCCGTGGTGCACTTGGCGGTCGGCCTCGGCACCCGGGCCCCAGGTCCGGTAGATCCGCCAGGCGTCGGCGCCGTTCTCGACGTAGGAGTCGAAGACGCGGTGGCCGGTGTGGCCGGGCAGGGCGTGGTAGCGGTGGGCACGCAGGCCGGGGTGGCGCGGGTCAGCGGCGAGCCGCCGGCACTGGAGGTGGGGCTGCCGGAAGACTTTTCCTCCCGAGAGCGATGAGTTCAGGCGGTAGCGGCGGTCAAACCTGAGAAAGCAACGACAGCCGACCAGGGAGACCTGAAATGTCCAGCACCGCCACCGCCGCCACCACGACCAGCGCCACCGCCACCGCCACCTCCACGAAGTCCAGCACGGCCGTGGTCCGGGTGGTCTGGACGCTGCGGATCCTGCTCGCGCTCTTCTTCGCCCTGGCCAGCGCGCTGCCCAAGCTGCTCGCGCTCCCCGCCGCCACGACCGTTTTCGACGCCATCGGGGCAGGCCACTGGTTCATGTACCTGACCGGGCTGGTGGAACTGGCCGGAGCGGTTGGCCTGCTGGTCCGCCGGCTGGCCGGGCCGGCCGCGACGGCACTGATCGTCTTCCTGGCGTTCGCGTTCGTCACCCAGCTCACCGCGATGCACGGCGAGAACGCGGGGACCCCGTTCATCTTCATGGTGCCGCTGGCCGTCATCGCCTGGAACCGACGGGCCGAGACGGCCGAGCTGCTCAGCCGCTCGCGCTGACCTGGTACTTGAAAGGTTCCGTCAGCAGAGGCCTGTGCCGCGGCACGGACGCCGCAGCGGCGCCGCGCGAGCGTGGCGGCGGCAACGGTGGGGGCCGATGAGCAGCACGGTGAGCACCGCATCGTCCCCTGGCCGTCGTGCTCGGGGCGGCCAGCGCCGGTGCCCGGGCCCCAGGTCCAGTGGATCCGCCAGGCGCCGGCGTCGAACGGCACCGCCCCGGGGTCGGCACCGAGGGAACCGCGGCGCAGCCGGCGGCCTGCGCCCGACTGTGGGAGCAGGCGGGCGAGGGCGGCCGGGGCCGGGCGTGGGAGCGGCGCCGGCGCTCCTTCCCGTGGCTGCTGGTGGTCCTGGTCGGCACGGCGGCCGCCGGGGTGCGCTCGGCGGTGGCGGACCTGCGGCCGGCCGCCGAGGAGACCCCGGCCGTCGCCGAGATGCCGGCCGCCGTCCCGGCCGTCGCCGCCCGGATCGAGGACCTGGTCCAGCGCGGACCGGGCGACGACTGGCCGGGCGATCCGGTCGCCCGGTGGTACCGCCTGCGCAAGGCGAGGTTCCGCACCTACGCGCGCTGACGCGGGTCGGGGCCCGGCTCTGCCCGCGGCGAATCTGCGGCGGGCAGAAGGACGGCGTCGGGGAGCGCTCGCGGGTCGACAGTGGAGTGGACGGCGACTCCGTCCCGACCAGGGAGAGCAGATGGCTCCACTCACCACGCCCCCGCCCCGCGCGGGGGAGGGCGACACCCCGCCCAGCCCTTTCGACGACCACCTCGCGGCGCAGCTGCTCGCCCAGCGGATCGTCCTCCTCGGCACCCAGGTCGACGACGTGTCGGCGAACCGGGTGTGCGCACAGCTGTTGCTGCTGTCGGCGGAGGACCCGCGCTCCGACATCGGCCTGTACATCAACAGCCCCGGCGGGTCGGTCAGCGCGGGGCTCGCCATCTACGACACCATGCGGCTCATCCCGAACGACGTCTCCACGCTGGCGATGGGGTTCGCCGCCAGCATGGGCCAGTTCCTGCTCGCCGTGGGCTCGCCCGGCAAGCGGTTCGCGCTGCCGAACGCGCGGATCATGATGCACCAGCCCTCGGCCGGCATCGGCGGCACCGCCGCGGACATCGAGATCCAGGCGGAGAACCTCCAGTTCACCAAGCGGGCCATCGAGCGGATCACCGCCGAGCACACCGGGCAGAGCGAGGAGACGATCGCGCGCGACGGCGACCGGGACCGCTGGTTCACCGCCGAACAGGCCAGGGAGTACGGGATCGTGGACCGGGTGGTGGAGTCGGTCGCCGACATCCGCCCGGCCTCCTCCCGCCGACGGACGGGGCTGTGACATGGGCTCGTACACGGTTCCCTACGTCGTCCAGCGCACCGCGCAGGGCGAGCGGTCCTACGACGTCTTCAGCCGGCTGCTGAACGAGCGGATCGTCTTCCTCGGCACCGAGATCGACGACGGCGTCGCCAACGTGGTCATCGCGCAGCTCCTGCACCTGGAGTCGGAGAACCCGGAGCGCGAGATCTCCATCTACCTCAACTCGCCCGGCGGATCGTTCACTTCACTGATGGCGATCTACGACACCATGACGTTCGTGCAGACGCCGATCTCCACGTTCTGCGTCGGCCAGGCGGCCTCGACGGCGGCGGTGCTGCTGGCCGGCGGGGACCCGGGGCGGCGCTTCGTGCTCCGGCACGCGCGGGTACTGCTCGGTCAGCCGGCCAGCGGCGGCCGGCAGGGGACGGTGTCCGACCTCAGCCTCGCGGCCAAGGAGATGGTCCGGATCCGCTCGCAGGTGGAGGAGGTCCTGGCCCGGCACACCCACCACGAGGTGGCGACGCTGCGCGCGGACATGGACCGGGACAAGGTGCTCACCGCCGAGGAGGCCGTCGCCTACGGGATCGCCGACGAGGTACTGAGCCGGCGGCAGCTGTTCGGCTGAACCCGCGGCGGGTACGACGGCGGGTACGGCGGGTACGGCGGCGGTCAGGCCACCAGGCGGAGACCGTCGTACCGTGCCGAGGGCGCCGCGGAGGTTGTACGGCAGCGGCACGAGGAGGGGGTAGGGCGCGCGGCATTCGGCCCAGCGGGCCCGCCTTCCAGGGGCGACGCCTGCGCGTCCCGGCCACGGCACCGGCCCGGAATGGATATGCGCAGGGTATGAGAATCACCTGCCGCGCCGCTCTCGGCGTCCCGTTGATGGCCGCTGCCGCCCTGGTCCTGCCCGTCGGCCCGGCCGCCGCGGCCACCGGAAACCTCTACCTCAACAACGCGGAGGTCTACACGGACCCCTCCGGCTGCTACCCCCTGGAGGACTCCAGCATCGTCGACAACAACACCGACACGGCCGTGACCCTCTACTCGGGTCCGGACTGCGACGGAGAGGAGCTCGGCCGTATCAGCGCCGGTGACGACGAGAGCGCCACCGGCGCCCGGAGCCTCTACGTCCCCTGACTCCCCTGCCC